>JAHLWT010000149.1 GCA_019057775.1 Promethearchaeota archaeon | reverse complement strand
TACAAAATAAGTAAAAGAAAAAAAATTGTGTGATGACCTAAAAGGCATTAATGCCATAATTATTATTTTTTTTAAATAAATATTTGAGATACGCTCAAAGGTAAATAATTCCAAAATAAAAAAAAGTGAGTTTAAATGACAGAAACGAAGGAAAATGTAAATATAAAGCTTGGAGGTATGACGTGCGCAAATTGCGCTCTCAAGATTGAGACAAAATTAAATTCTCTTAATGGAGTAAAGGCGGCAGTAGTTAATTTTGCCAGTGAAGAAGCGACTGTTGAATTTTATCCCAATACAACAGGTTATAATAATTTTAAAGATGCTATTCGGGATTTAGGTTATAAAGCCTCATTAGCCAAAATCGATTTAAAGGTTACTGATGATCTTAAAGAAGAAGAATTTCAAATGTTTGTCCAAAAAATTAAAGAAATTGACGGTATCTATGATGTTAGGGATAACTTCAAGGCTTCTAAAATGTTCATTGAATTTAACGAAATGGCTATTGATGAAAATGGAGTTTATTCACAAATAAAGAAATTAGGTCATAATGTTGAAATATCCGCAGGAGCTATGGACATGGAAATTATACAGCATAAGAAAGAAATGCGATATAGGTTACGCATCCTATCTCTCTCAATCATATTTTCATTTATAATTGCGCCAATTAGTTGGTTTGTTCCAGATTCTTTTGAGAGAAACTTCTTTCTTTTCTTTTTAGCACTAGCAAATTTTGTTATTTGTGGGTCATTTTTCTTAATTGGCGCATATAAAGCCTTGAAGAATAAATCTACAAATATGGATGTTTTAATTGCTATAGGTACTTCAACCGCACTCATTTATTCTATATATATCACTTTCACTCCTACTATGGGAAAAACTTTTTATGAAGCAATGAGTATGATAATAACTTTTCTATTACTAGGGAAATATCTTGAACATAAGACTAAAGGGCAAGCATCAGAAGCAATCAAAAAATTAATTGGATTACAACCGAAGACGGCAACGATTTTAAAGGATGGAGAAGAAATTGAGATTCCAATAGAAGAAATTGAAGTTGGAGATGTAATAGTTGTTCGCCCTGGTGAAAAAATACCTGTTGATGGAAAAGTAGTTGAAGGTACAACTAAAATAGATGAATCAATGATTACTGGAGAGAGTAAATATGTTAAGAAGGAAATTGATAGTGAGGTTATTGGCGCAACTGTCAACCAAACAGGCCTTATACATATAAAAACTGAGAAAATCGGAAAGGATACTCTTTTATTTCAAATAATTGATTTTGTGAAGCAAGCACAAAGTAGGAAAGCTGCTAAACAGCAATTAGCTGACAGGATAAGTACATATTTCGTACCTGGAGTGATTATAATCGCCCTAGTCTCATTTCTTTTCTGGTTGTTCATTGGAGTAGAAATATTTCCTGAACTTCAAGCAGCAAAATTTGAAACCTCTTTACTTGTATTCACTTCAGTTGTAGTTATTGCTTGTCCTTGTGCTTTAGGGTTAGCAATTCCGACTGCAGTCATGGTAGGTACAGGTAAAGGAGCTGAAAGTGGCTTATTAATTAAGGGTGGTGATTCTTTAGAATCTGTTAGCACTATAACTACTATCGTTTTTGATAAAACCGGTACGTTAACTGTGGGTAAACCCAAGGTTTCGAAAATTTTTACTGAAAATGAATTAATCGGTACTGGATATAACGATGAAGAAGTTCTAATTTACGCCGGAAGTGCAGAATTAGGTTCCGAACATCCATTAGGTAGAGCGATAATCGAAGAAGCAAACCAAAGAGGCTTAAAACTTGAAGCCCCGACAGAATTTGACGCCATTCCCGGGAAAGGTATTAAAACCAACATTAAAGGGAAGATTGTTTTGATTGGGAATGAAAAGTTGATGAATGATAATGATATTTCTGTTGATGCTTATGTGGCCAAATTTAATGAATATCAACAGCAAGGAATAACAACTATCTTAATAAGTGTTGATAAGGCAGTACGAGGGATTATTGGAATTTCTGATAAAATGAAAGAACAAGCTCCTTACGCTTTAGATAAGTTGAGAGAGATGGGGTTAGATATTTATATGATTACAGGAGATAACATGCAAACAGCTTTAAATATCGGGAGTCAGCTAAAAATTGATGAGAAACACATTCTTGCAGAAGTATTGCCAAATGACAAAGCATTAAATATTCAGAAGCTCCAAAATTCGGCTGATAATATAGTTGTTGGCATGGTTGGAGATGGTATTAATGATGCTCCTGCTTTAGCTCAAGCAGATGTAGGAATCGCTATAGGTTCTGGAACGGATGTCGCTATTGAAACTGCAGATATTGTACTAATGAGAGGAGATGTCAGAAATGTGGTATCTGCAATTAATTTATCTAAGAAAACATATAAAAAGATGATCACGAATCTATTCTGGGCTTTCATTTATAATATAATAGGGATTCCTATAGCAGCAGGAGTTTTATATGGATTAACAGGATCTTTCCTACCACCTTACTTAGCAGCAGTTTTCATGGCAGCATCAAGCGTATCTGTGGTCTCAAACGCCCTTTTACTTAAAAGATTTGAGCCGAAAACCGAACAACAACTTGAAGAAGAAAAATTATTACTTGAACAAAAAGTTATGGATCCAATATGTGGTATGGAAATTGTACCTAGTAAGTCAATTGAATACAATTACAAAGGAGAAAAATATTATTTCTGCAGTGCTTCATGTGAACATGAATTTAAGTCGGATCCCGAGAAATATAAAGATTTTGAACATGCTGACCCAAAATTAATGCATAAAGGAGTTGCAGAAGAAGATCTTGTAATAGACCCTGTTTGCGGGATGGAGATTTTGCCAAGTTATTCAATAGAGCATGAGTATAAGGGTAAAAAATATTATTTTTGTGCCCAATCGTGTGTGAAAGATTTCAAAGTTGACCCCGAGAAATATCTAGTCGCTGGTGCGACAAAAAAAATGTAATTACAATAGAAAAATTGAATTAAAAATACCAAAAACTAAAATAAAGGTCGATAAAGTATGAGTAAATTAGTATGTTCGGATTGCGGTCACGAAGAACGCATGCCGGGGCATTGCGGTAGGCCTATGCACAAGGAAGGCAATCAACTAGTATGTTGGATGGGAAGTGGTTGCGGAATGGGTGCAGGAGCTAGCAAACCTATACCCGAACACCATGGAAAACCAATGGATATTGTTTAAATAGTTAATTTTTTTTTTTTTATTAATCTGGATTCTACATATTGTTTTCTTTCCTTGAGTTTTTTAATCGTTTAAAATTGCTACAAGAATTTATTTATTTTTCAAAATGTAAAAATTGGAAAGAACAATAAAAAGTAATACATATTTATAAAAACCTTAATTTTTTAGGTGAGATTAGGAGAAAAAAGGGAGATCAAATGGGAAAACTAAATTTAAAATGTTGTAAATGTGGAAAAGTATTGGAGACACTTCCTCAATATTGTGCTCAAGATATGACCTTAAATGAAGAAACTGGTCGAATTGAGTATTATATGGGTCCAAAATACGGCTACCGGACTATAGAAGAAATAATTTGTTTAGAATGTCAAGAAAAAGAGTGATAAAATAATTTATTTCTCCCCTGAGATTAAATGGGAAGACAATAAAATATTAACACTCAAGGGGAAAAGTCCTAATTCAATCCCAGCTGTTTTTGTAATCTTTATCAAAAAGTAAAAATTTTGAAAACAATATATACTTAAAATTATTAATTAAACTTATCATATAAGTGAGAAAAATAAATGCCAAAAGCTAAAGCAAATAATATTGAAATAGAATATGATACCTTTGGAGATCCGTCATCAGAACCAATTCTTTTAATAATGGGTCTTGGATATCAAATGATTAGATGGAGAGTAGATTTCTGTAACCAACTCGCCGATCGAGGATTTTTTGTTATCAGGTTTGATAATCGAGATGTAGGTTTATCAACAAAACTGGAGGAACTAGGTGTTCCTGATATAATGAAAGCAACTTTTGCAATTCAGAAAGGAGAGTCAGTTGAAGCTCCATATACTTTAGAAGATATGGCTACCGATGCTATAGGATTATTGGATTTTCTCAACATCGAGAAAGCTCATGTATGCGGGGCCTCATTAGGGGGCTTTATTGCACAAATAATAGCATATAAGTATCCACAAAGAATTTTAACGTTAACTTCAATAATGAGTAGTACTGGAAACTCTAAGCTCCCCCCTGCAAAACCAGAAGCATTACAAATACTTCTTACGCCTTCGCCCACGGAACGTGAAGCATATATCGATTTAAAAGTAAAACAACGTCGAGTGCTCTTTGGAACGGGTTTTCCGTATGATGAGAATGATCAACGTCAAATTGCCGCAAAATCGTATGATAGGAGTCATTATCCACAAGGTTATACTCGGCAACTTATGGCTTCTATGGTTAGTGGAAACAGGAAACTTATGGTTTCTACTATAAAAGTACCAACACTAGTGATTCATGGTGCTGAAGATCCTCTCATGCTTGTTGAACATGGAAAAGACACTGCTGAAGCAATCTCAGGAGCAGAATTATTAATAATTGACGGTTTGGGTCATACGATGGAAGCTCCAGGATCATGGCCACAAATGATAGAACGAATTACACAGAATGCAAAGAAGATAAATTGATGAGATCATAGAGTTGACTACGGACCAAATGCCCTATGTTTAATCCTAGTGAAGCGAGAGCTTAAAAAATAGACCATTGAGCCCCGTAATAGGTTTAATTTAGTCCAACTTCTTTAAGCACCTTTTTTAAAGTTTGAGCAGATAATCTGAGTTTTTCTTGCTCTTCTTGATTTAAGTCAAGTTTTAATATATCTCGAACTCCTTCATTGTTTATTACGGCAGGTAAGCTTAAATATACATCACCAAAACCGATATAATCATCTATATAGCAAGATACAGGTAATATAGAATTCTCGTTGTTTAAAATTGCTTGTGTGATTCTTACAAGAGAAAGACCTATTCCATACGAAGTTTCTCCTTTCCTTTCGATTATCTCATAGGCAGAGTCTCTTACTTCCAGAAAGATTTTGTTAAGTTCTTCTTCACGATTACATGTATCATTTTTATTACAAGTTGGGCAATAATCGGTTAATGACCCTCCTCCTAACATTGCTTTACTCCATATAGGAACTTCCGTATCTCCATGTTCACCAAGGATGTAAGCATGTACATTCCGAGGATCGACTTTACAATGCTTTCCCAAAAGAAATTTAAATCTGGATGAATCTAAAACTGTTCCAGAACCAATGACTTTTGTGGCTTTCTTTTTAGAAAATTTCCAAGTTGCATAAGCTAATATATCTACAGGATTAGACACAATTAGATTAATCGCCGAGGGGGCGTGCTTTTGGATTTCAGGAATCAATGTTTCAAACAAATCAACATTATCTTTTGCTACATCCAATCTCGTTTGTCCCGGTTTTTGCTTTTTACCCGCAGTAATAACTACTAAATTAGAATCTTTTATATCGGCATAATCCCCTGCGATAATATCAACCGGAGAAGTAAAAGGTGTACTGTGAGATAAATCCAAGACGTCTCCACCGAGTCTTTTTGCGTTTAGATCAACCAAAACGATCTTTCTAGCAATTCCCTTAATCATCAAAGCGTAAGCATAGCGTATGCCAACGTTACCACATCCAATAATTGATATTTTGGGGAATAATTCAGACATAATCTCTTAAGATCAAATACTAAGATAAAAAACTTTACTTTATAAAAACAAAATTACATAGTAAAAATGGCTTCTCCTTTTGTACAGCACAGTTTATCAGTACAATGAGTATCTTAAAATTGTCCTTTTTTAATTAGATTGATTTTCTTTTTTTCTTATTTTCAGCCATATCTCTAAAGCGACGAATATTAACAATCCAATTAAACAAAGTAATGCTCCAGCAATGAAAGCCATTTGGTAGGCAAATATTTCACTTTTACCCTTAAGGATTAAGAAATCAATCAAGGGACCAGATATAAGAGTTCCTGTGATGCCCCAAGATAAAAAGAAGGTTGTATTATACACTGCAAATAATTTAGCGCGTATTTTTGGGGGCATCAAAAGCGAAGCAATCGTGTAAGAAGAGGCATATATCAATACTTCAGCGGTTCCAATTAAAAAACTTCCAAGGAATATGAGTGGTAAATTGATTGTCGTTGCAGTAATTATTAATGCTATTATGCCAATGACAGTTCCAAATATAAGAGTTCGGTTATCTCCTATTCTTTTAATTAAAACTCCTGTCATAATCCCAATTACCATAACGGCTACAGAACGTGAATTAGCAACAAAACTTAACATAATACTATCTAAAGCAAACCCCGACTCTAAACTAAGGTATTGAGAATATGGTACAGCAATACTATTCCTTCCAAAATTTATGAACATTAGAGCAATTATGAGGATAACGAATATCTTTAAATGTTTTTGATTATTATTTTCTGTTTCTAGGAAATTATTGTCTTCTTCTTTTTCTAATTTTATTCCTCCTTCAGGTGTTAAAAATAGCATTGGTAAGCTGGAGATAAACATTACCAATCCTGCAACAAAAAATAACGAGCCATTTCTAAAACCAAAACCTGAGTCATATAATAAACCTCCTATGGATATACCAAATATTCTTCCCACGCCACCAAGACTAGTTAATTGCCCCATTATTTTACTACGCTTTTTAGAAGGATATAAATCAGTTATTAGGGCACTCCAGCTGATATTAGACATGGACCAAGCCATTTCAACGCAGCTTAAACCGATAATTATTGCATAACCAGCAAGAATTAAGTTAGAAATTGTAAAATGTATTGCCCAAATAACAAATGTTCCTATTCCTGCGAGTATTTCTCCTAAAATAATTAGCGAGCGTCGTTTTTGTGATTTATCTGATATTGGACCCCATACAAAGTTCTGAAATATCACACTCATAATCATGGGGAAGGTTGCATAAAGTGTCGTTTCCCAGACTGACATATTCAAGAATTGTCTTAAATATATAGATAAATATGTATAAAATAGCCCCCTCCTAAACATAGCTAGCATTTGGAAGGATGATAACCCAATAAATGTTTTAGCCGAGGATTCAGGAAGTTTCTTTAAAATTATTTTTCTCATTTTCAAATAAGGCTCTTATATATAGTTTGAAAAGAAAAATAATTACTATAATTATCTATTTATAAGGTTTTAATAGAAAATCAGAGTAACAAACAAAAAAGAATTTTATTACTAGATTTATTTTTTCGTCTTGGAATTCTTCATAGCTTCTCTCTTCTCATAATCCTTTAGCATTGTATCTACTAGTTTTAACAACTTTTGTGTGTTTGGAATATTACTCAATTGTTTAGAATACAATGAATAATTTTTGTGAAGAAGGTTAAGCACTTTAAGCCAAGCGGCTTGACTTTCTGTCTGTGCTATAAATCCCTTTTTTAATTGAAATAGTGTTCTTTTATCTCTCTTGGTTTTAAAATTCTTCCAAAAGTTTTTGATTACTAATAATCTGAATTCAGAATACTCATCAGGTCTGAAATTTGCTAGAGAGTAATTCATTTTAAAATCAAAGAAAGGAAGAAATTTAATCTTTTTGTCCTCAGGTTCATCCGGATTATCGATTAATCGTAATTCTAAATCATTTTTAACAAGATCTTCTAAGATAGGATATAATTCTCCCGGGGTTACTTTCGTGGCGGACTCAATTTCATTCGCGATTTCTGAGATTGGTATATAAAATTCGGGTTTTTTATCAGGTTTTTCAATTCGGTAGATATACTCTTTTTTTATTATACTTATAATTTGATTCTTAAGACTTTCGGTCTGATCTGCAAAAGAAATTTCTGTTTCTTGTAATTTTTGTTGAAAAAGATCTTTATCGACTTGTTTTTTACTATAATCTGCAGAAAGTGAAGAGATAAAACCATTCTCAGGCTGCTCTGCCCCCACACCTTTTAATAAACGGCTCTCCTTCTTTTCCTTTTTCAAGGCAGTTTCATATAAACGTTCACTAAGGAAACGCTTTGCCTTTTGTGCAGCAACTCCCTTTTTATCAAACTTCTCAGTTACAGAAGTAAAATTAATAATTTTAATCGGTTTTCCGACTTCTTTTTTCTCTTCCGTAATTAATATATCCATATCTTTTTTAGCCAGTTGCTCTACAAGTGAATAAACATTTCCTTTTGATAGTTGAGTTGCTCTAATTAATTCTCGCTCTAAAATTTCTAAAGGATAAGCTTCTCCTCTTCGAAGATATTCACTTCTGATAATTGTATAGATTCTATCGATGTTATCTTCTTCTGTACTTACTGTCTCCTTTTGTAGTCGCATAAACATAGACGTCTCGTGTGGTTTTATATAATATATTAGCAAAGTTGTTCCTAAGAAAAAAATCATAAGTATCGAAATTATATATTTATCAGCCATTAACACGTTACCTACATTGGTTATTGTCTGATTTGGTATTTGGCTAGCTAATGTAAAACGAGTAAAAGTTTGAGCAAATACACATGCTAGGCAGAGTAAAATTAAACCATCCTTTTTAAAGAAAAATATCCTCCAGCCTAATGTTTTTCCAGTTTTTTTTACAATTCTATAAAGAAAATATATAGATATAGCAAATTCAAGTATAAAAATATACGTAATTATTGAACCTGTTGCCCCAAATACTGATTTAAAAGCTGTGACTGTTTCTGGCTGCAAAAATAAGAAAATACTGATTTGTAGAATTTGAAAGAAGAAAATAAATAAAACAATCAAAGAGAACGTAAAATTGTCGAAAATTCCGGCTCTTTTTGTTTCTGCCCTCCTTCTAGTAGAAACAAACTCAAAAATAATAAACACAAGTGTCATAACTAAGCTAAAATAGATTAAAGGCATTATGACGGTCATTTCTAAATCATATACCTCAACAGCGTTCACTGGATCAAGTGGCCCTAAAAAATCTAAAGAAAGGAACACTAAGAAACTTCTGTAAAATAATGAGATAATCACGAGAATGATTAAAATGAAGAAGGGAATTATCGCAGCAAGAGAAAAGCGCATTACTGAATACTTCTTAATAAATCGTGATTCTATTTTTGTTGAAAATTTTCTTGAATATATATAAAATCTACTACTCAATAAGATTAGCCAAATCATTGCTAAGGCTAGTAAATATGACATAAAGTTAATACTCGTTGAAATGTATAAGAAAATCAGATACAAAACCGCTAATAATGATATATATAAAAGAATTTGTTTAAGAACCGTTTTCTTCTCGAATATAAAAACTCTAATTTTATCTACACTAAATATAAAAGATAGAACGATAAAGAATAAAACAATTGCATTCGAAAATGCGAAGGGATTCCCAAACATCAAATATTTGCTTAAATTATTATCAGGATCATTAATTGCCCATATCAATATAAAAGAATATGCAATGAATATGGCATATAATCCAAAAAATTTCTTTTCGAAAGAGTATGACTTTGGAGGTTCTTTACCATCAATTCCATAAACCTCTTGATGGACAAGTTTACCGTAGAAACCTTGTAATTCTGTTTTAGTTTTTGATTTAAAAACAATTAGTTTGTTTCTCTGTTTTAATGTAAAATTCCTATATTTAGTTTTAAATCCAGACTTTCCAGGTTTTGAGGTTTTTTGTAATTTAGGGGGCTTGATCTTTTCCTCTTTTACTTTACTTCTCTGTTCTTTCGAGTTCTTTGACATATATGTTATAATTCATGATATTTTTATAGTAAATAATTTCTTATTATTTCTATAGTAATTAATATTTATGAAATTGTCGCATTACCTACTGAACCAATCTTTATGGGAGTGAGTCGGTAATCATTGTTGGTTTTGTGGATTGTTGTTTTCTCTTATCTGATCAAAATTAGAGTTATTTTATTTATAATGATACTTAAATTCACAATGTTTATGACAATAAATCTAAAAGAATTAATAATAAGGGTGATAAAAGAAGTATATATCAAAATGATGACGGATGCTTTTTAATGTGTCTTAAGAACGGTAGCCTCTTCATTGTTGATTAGGGTTATTCATACGATGAGAAAACTATTGAAAATACAATAGCTAGATTATAAAGGTTATAAAAAATAAATTACAGAGTTACTTACATTGTTTTTCTATTATATGAAAAAGCTTTCAAGGTTTATTGACAATAAAAAGATTTTTTATGAAAATTTTATTAGTTATCAAATATAACATTTAATAAATATAATCATATCATTTTATCATCTTGAAAATGGAAAAAAAACGCATTGAAAACAGAGAAACTTTGATCAATCTAGTTCGAAAAGGTATCCAGTTATTGTGTGAAAAAAATATTTCTAGCGTAGTTATACTCTCTTCTTATAAGATTAATAGTGTATTGAGAGAAAGTTTCGGCGTGAATTTAAAAGTCGATAGAATTGGGAGAATCTTAGGCAAAATTGCTAAATTAAATAACTTAAAAAGGTTAAGTACGAATATTCCAAAATACAAATTAAAGATTTCAAAATTTTCGAGCTTACGATTTTATTAAAGTACAGCTCTTTATTTCTTAATATTTCGAAAATCCGAAATAATTTTCTGAAACTTATCAATTAGATCTCTAATTTCTGAATGATTAGCCTGTAAAGGTTCGATTTCATTAATTGATTTATCATATGCATCAAGTTGGTTTGATTCAAACTGATTAGTAATAGTAGTAATACCTGTACTAATTTTAGCTAATTCCTCTTTTATAGCTGTTGCGATCTTGGATACAACTTCATTTGATTTCGTAATTTTTTGCTCAATATCAAAATTTACTTCCTGAATTTCATTTACTTGGCTAAAAAGCGTCTCAAGACCTTTCGTTAAGTCATCATAAATTTGCGTTATAATTCCATTAACTCTGTTGGTTGCATCGACGATTAATGTTTCCTTAATCTGAGTTACATCATTCTTCATATTCTCTTGTTTCTTCACTCGCTGGTTTACGAGGGAATACACTTCATTATTAAACTCATTGATTCGCTTTTTGAAGATTTTATCAATATAACTTTCAACTTTTCCCAAACCATCAGAAATAGTGGATCCCATTTGTTTTAGTGAATCTTGTATCATTTTTGTACTCTGTATCGTTCCTTGGTTGAATTGTTGCTCCCACGCAGTTAACTCTGTTTTATAAGTATCCATAATTGAATCAGTAAACATTTCTGTTCCCTCCTTTAAACCTGAAATTATGGGATCTATTTTACTTTTAGCAAATTTAGGCTCCTCAATAACTTCTTCTTTCGGAACAGGGATTTCCTGAAGTTCAAAACTACTATGTTCCTGAATCTCTGATTGTTCTCTTGTTAAGATTGGACTTTTCATTTGGCTATCTTCTACAAATTTTTGAATCCATGTGAAATATTCTAATGAATTAGGAAATTCAATCTCATATCGAACTCTAACAGAATCACTATGAATTCCTAATTTGAAATCTTTTAGCCTATAAACTTCAAGACCAAAATTTTTATCCTTATTAATTTTGCTTGGGTCTATAACAATACCAAAGCCAAGAGGATTGAGTTCTGTTTGAAAATAAAGGTTGTTTGCCTTATCTGCTTTTGAAAAAAATATATCGAAACCGGGATGACTATGATACCAACCAATTACTTTACCAGGGTGCAGTTTTTGAATATTCAATAATGCGGCATGATCTTTTTCAGAAAATCCTATTTCTATATTATCGCCATGAGTAATAGGGATCGCATTTACAACTTCTATTGTTTGTGTTTCAGCGTTTATGTTTCCTATACAAAATCCCATTGATTGTGTGCTATAATCTAAATATATATTTCCATATTCTAAAACGTGGGTTAAAATGTTTTTAAAAGCTTCCCTTTTTATAATTACTTTTCCTTCCTCTGAAAGTTCTACTTTTTCCTTTTCAATTTCTGACATAAGGTTTATTCCCCTCCTTTTTCAAGATCTTTAATTTTGGTTAATAATTCTCTCTTTTCCGTTTCCAACCGTTCAATTCTATCTAATATAGGCTTTTTAGTTCCGGCAAGAATTAAAACTCCTGCCTTTAAATCAGAAATAAAGCTCTTAGTAATTTTATTTAAATTGGAAAGAGCACCATAAATCTTGTTATTTTTTTTAATTGTATTATCCTCGACACTCTTAAGAGTTTGTTTTAAGTTGTTAGAGATGGTTACATCTATGCCATTGATCTGCTCTGATAATTGATGTAATAAGTTTTGCGAATTCCCAATTCTCTCAATATTCTCAGAACTATTGTTCTTAATTTCAACAATTTTATTTACTGCTTCATTATACTTTGCTGAAATTTCTTCCAATGCAGATGTTATCCTTTTTTCTATAGTTAAATTCAATTTATCTTTGAATTCCTCATACAAAAGTTTAATTATATTGTATACCTCTTCGCGATCTTCGTCTAATTTATCAAGTTTATCATCGACATATCCTTCGGCATTAAATAAATTAGAGTTCAACTCATCTTTGAATTTTATTTGTATTTTGTCTATTCCCGTATTTATGGTGTCCTTTATTTTAAGTATATCAGTTCTCATTTGAATATTGTAGGTTTCAATTTGATTTGTGATATTTTTACTTAAATTATTTATATATTGAATTAACGGATTAACTGATGAATCTAAGAATTGGTTAATACCCTTCTTGAATGATAATAGAATTTTAGATGAATTCAATTCCGGTTTTTTAAAACTTAACTCATTTAATTCAGGAACTTTAATATCTCCAAAAATTTTAGGAGTTTCATTAATCTCCAAGAGAGGGGGCTCTTTTAGATAAATAGAATTAATCAGTTCAATTATTTTATAATAAAATTCAACACTGTCAGGAGCTTCAACAACAACATTAGTAACCTCATGAAATTTTGAATTCTGCCCTAAAGAGGGATCACTTAAACGAATCGCCTTAAATCCCATATTTTCTGGTATATTCAAGACCGCATGATCAAACACTAATGCAATCCCACTCGGATTTAAATCGTTTTGCCAGCTTAATTGATTTTTAACGTCTGTAGAGGAAAAGTAGATTTCAAATTTAAAGAGATTTGGGTGGCTGTGCATCCAACCCACCATAAATCTATTTGACCCTTCTTGCTCAAACATATTCATAACTTTCTCAAAATAGATATAATCATTAATGGAAAATTCTACTTCTACGCTGCTCCCATGAGAAATTGGTATAGCATCTTCGATTATTACATCCTTAACATACCCTTCTCCTTCGAGATGACCGATAAGAACAGACATAACCTCTACACATTGATCGGGGGGCATCCTCTTATTTCCAAATCTAAGGACATGTAACAACATTTTATAATAAGCAAGAGGTTTAACAATCACTTTACCCTTTCCAACAATTTTCCCCATAATTTAATCACAACCAGTAGTAAAACATCATTCAGTTATTTTGGTATATTAATATAAACTCTTTTAAATATTAACTAAGTAAAATACTAATAGTAATTTGATTAATTAAATTATTATTTTCTTTTTATATTTAACAGTAATTGTTTGTTTGTTAAAATTAATTTTTTTAAAGGAAAAGAAGAAATCTCTCTCCAGATTTTGATTTATAAATGTAAATTCAGCAATTTTCAAGATCAAAAATAAAATAAGTGTTATTTTCCAAATAAATTTGGAATGTTAATAATATTTTAGAATTAATGAGGAAGAGGCTTGCCACAAAAAGGACAGAATTTCCAATCCAAATCTTTTCCACAAAAAGGACAAAACTTAGTTGGATCTATCGCTTCTGTTGTTTGTTCTGGGTCACCTACTGAAGGAATTGAAGGTAATTGCCTTCTTGTCTTCACAGTAGGCGTGGTTGATGCCTTCGCTTCTTCATCTTTTTTTGCAGCCATTCTTTCTTTAAACGCTTGGCGTTTTTCTTCTTCTAATTCTTGAGCACTCTTTGCTCCTTCTTCTTTTACCCATCCTTGAACTTTGGCTCTCTTCAATTCACTTTCTGGAACTTTTTCTAACTCTATATCCTTGGTTTCTGACACTGGAGCCATCACTTTTCGCTGTTCTCTCTTCTCAATTGCTTGCTTCACGAGTGCTTGAGTAGTCTTCATAATTTGATGTGGGTTTATGTTTGGAATAGCTACAGTTCTAAGAACGTAACCAACTATCAAATTTTGGTTTGGAAAACCTCCATGGGAATCCTCATCTTTGAATACGTATGAGTCTAATACATCTTTACCTTTCAAAAGCCTAACTGCCCATTTTTCATTAATAAGCCCTAATTGAAGTCTGTAGCTTGTTCCAGAGATGCCCAACTGTCCTGTAAGGGGTATAAATCCTTGTTCCGTCATTCTTTCTCACTTTTAAAATAATTATGATTTGAAATTAGTAATATTATAATTAGTAATATTATGATAAATTTCGAATTTAAATTATTCTCTATTTGTCTTAAATGTTGAATTTCAAATTAATAAATTCATCTGCAATAAAAAAGACATAAATACAACAATTAGTATTTATTTCTCAAAAACCATGTAAAAAAAAAAAGGATTTTATAATGGTTGTTATAATTCCAAAAAAAGCATATTTGAGCATTGTTGCTGCTTCTGTTAGATTTGCAAATACACGTATACCAAAGGATGATTGGTTAGAAGTTAGTGGGATTTTTACAGGACGAAATGAGGGGGACGATGTCATAATCACGGAATCCTACCCTATTATGCATCAGAAATTAGATAGAAGTGCTGTAATCGATCAATATAAATGGTCAGAGGAGGATTATGAAGCTTTATACGTTATTGATGATGAAGCTTTTAGTAGAGATCCTCCTGAATTTGTTGTCGGGTGGTTTCATTCTCATCCTGGCTTCAAGGTCATGATGAGTCATATCGACATACGTACCACGCTCTCTTATCAAACTAATAATCCCTTAGCTATATCTTTAGTATTTAACCCAGAGCGGCTTAGGCGACAAGTTGAACAAGCAAATAAAAAAGGGGACCCCGATATTCAATTAAAGAATGACCCTGGATTTAAAATTTTCAGACTAGATGATACTAATCAAGGTGTAGAAGCTTCTTATCATACTGCAGATTATAAAATAGAAGGTTTTGATAGTATGGAACAATTAGTCTCTGAAATGACAAATAAATTCATAGTAGAGGTTACAAATACCTTTCCAAAAGAAAATGTCGCAGAAACTTATGAAAAACTAATTGATGAGAGAATCACTAAACTCGATGGTTTATTACTTGGTACTGAGGAATATCTAACTACATTAACCCATCGTGGTGAACAAGCCAGAATTCCAGAAGTTTTAGAAAATCAATCTCAAGACATTCGTAAGGATGTCGCAGAAACATTTGTAAAAATAGAAAATATAAAGTTGTTCCTAGATTTCTTAGAATATAAAGAAAAACAAGCAATCGCTCCTCGGGTTGAAACCACTTTAAAAAAATGGGCTGATGCAGTTTCTGGGTTAGATAAGAGATTAAAGCAATTATCTAAGAAATTCTAATTTTATTTTTTTTTAAGTAATAATTTTTTATTAGTTCAAGGCTTATTCATTTAATTATACTTAACGTATACTAATCTTATAATTGTTAAAAAAATTCTTTTATATTTTCATAGCCTTCAAACAAATCTTCTTTACTTATTTTAGATTTAATTCCTAAATCCATTATTAAATCCATAAATTCTGATAGCGGAAGATTCGCAAGATATGCTGCTTTTCCAATGGAATATTCACCTTTTGCATATCCTTTTATCGCTAAATAGACACTCCCATTATCAATTAAATTCCTTATTATAGCTGACTGTTCTTCTTTTTTTTCTTCTGAATATCTTTTAATAGTTTCTTCTAAATTTTCATTAATTCTTACAGATATGACCTTGCCCATTTTTTAGACCTTCTAATTCTCTATTCTATTTTTAAACTCAAAGATTAAATCTTCTTTATACCATCCAAACTCTTGTAATTCTTCATATTTTGCGATTGACATATTTTTTGAAAGTTTGTTCTCTGAATAACATAGAAAAATAAACAAAGGAGTTGTAAAATATTTAATATTAAGAATTTTACTATAAATGGCATAGAAGTCGTTTCCTTAAAATAATATTTTAGAAATTATTATAATTCTCTCTAATTATAGTAGAATGATTAATTTTTTGTAAGATTAATAATTATATTTTTTAATAAAAATTAAGGTATTAAAAGAGTTTGGTATTTTGAGAAAAATAAATTTCCCCTTTACAGCGATTCTTGGTCAAGAGAAAATGAAAATGGGATTAATTTTAAATGTGATTGACCCTCAAATTGGCGGTGTACTTCTTACTGGGCATCAAGGCACTGGTAAGTCAACTGCTGTTAGATCTTTAGTAGAAGTTATGCCTCAAATTGAAGTTAATAAAGGTTGTGCATTTTATTGCGATCCTAATTCCGATGCTGATGATTTATGTGAAGACTGTCAAATGAAAAAGGAATCAGGAGAACTAACTACTGAATTTAGAGATATGGGATTAGTTAATTTACCTCTAGGAGTTACAGAAGATATGGTTTGTGGCTCTTTATCAATTGATAAAGTACTTACTGAAGGAATAAGGGCTTTACATCCGGGGTTATTAGCTAAAGCAAATAGAGGTATTTTATATGTAGATGAGATTAATTTACTTCAAGATCATATTGTTGATGTTCTTTTAGATTCTGCTGCTTCTGGTATTAATATAATAGAACGTGAAGGTATTTCAGTATCCCATCCATCTAGATTTATATTAGTTGGCTCGATGAACCCTGAAGAAGGGGATTTGCGACCTCAAATTGCTGATCGTTTAGGATTAGAAGTAAAAATTAAAGCGCCTCGTGATCCTGAATTACGTGCTGAAATTACAAGGCGAGTTATCGAATTTGATGATAACCCAAAAATTTTTATCCAAAAATATGAAGAGGGCCAAGAAAAATTAAAACAGCAAATACTAAATGCTCGTAAAACAATAAAGGAAGTGCAAATTCCTAGTTCTGTTTATAAGTTTGTATCTAGAATTGTTAACGAATTAGAAATCTTTTCTCAAAGAGCAGACATCACTTTTATTAGATGTGCCAGGGCTCATGCTGCTTTAAATGATAGGAAAACAATCATAGAAGAAGATTTAAATGTCGCAATGGATCTCGTTTTTGAACACAGAATTCACTCTCTCCATTATGAAATGACTCCAAAAGAAATTAAGGCAAAAATCGCTGAAGTATATGGAAAGATAAGAGAGGCATATGAAGATCCTGAAATTCTTCGACCAAATAGGGAGACAGAAGGGCCATTAAAACACGATGATTATCCTCAGGAAGAATTTAAACGACAATCAGTTGATCCTGATAAAGTAGATATTCCAGAAACTGGAGAACAAAGATTACCGCCCCCCAAATATCCTGATAATAAAAAACGTAATCCCAAACCAGCTGGAGGTTGGAAAGTAAAAAATATCCCATTAAATGATGATTTGAAATTTTTTGAGGATAACCAACAATCAATGCCATTTATCTATAAAATGGAGAAGAAAATGACATCTATTTTGGATAATATTAGAAAAGATCGTAAGATATCCGATTATGGTGGAAGAGGAATTGGTAGAAGAATTAAAATATCATCATCCCAAAAGGGTAGATATGTGTCTTACAGAACTCCAATACGTGAGGAACCAAAAAGCATCGCTTTAGATGCGACAATAAGGAACTATTTAAAAAATACTGTATACAATGAGACTGAAATTGATTTTCCCCTACATTTCAATAAGTATGATCTGATGGATAAAATTTATGAATATCGAGCTCCTCTTGTGCTCTTCTTTGTTCTAGATAGCTCAGCGTCAATGTTTTATGTAATTAAACAAATGAAGGACGTAATATTATCACTACACAGAGAAGGATATAGAAAAAGAGACAAAATTGCCCTTATAGTTTTTCGTGGTAAAGAAGCTGTTGTATTACAAAAGCCGACAGTAAATTTTAAATTAGCGGTGAATAAATTAAAGAAGTTAGAAGGAAAATCTTATACCCCAATGGCAGCCGCACTAAAAAAGGTATCTCAATTAATAAAAGTCGAACAAATGAAGGATAGAAATATTATTCCCATTGTTTTTATTTGTAGCGATTGTGGAGCAAATATTTCAGTTAAATATCCTGATTTAATCGCTCAAGTTGAAACTGACTACATTTTAATTACTGAGGAGTTAAAAGATTTAACAAAAAAGCTCTCAAAATTAAAAATTCACTTGGTTGTACTCGAACCAAAAAAATCTTATGCAACTCATGCTCTTGGAGTACACACATATTCCGCAGAAAATATTAAAATGAACTTCAAGAAATATGCAAATGGTCAGATTTACAGGTTTAACAAATATAATCCCAACTCTTTAATATTAGAATTGAAAAAAATTCTCTAAACATAAATAATTGCTTATAAATTTTCATTCTTATTTATTATATAATGGCTAATAAATCATATTCAGTGCTTGTAATTGGATTTAACACTCGTCCTTTAGCATATTCGTTGAATAAAGCAGGATATAAGGTTTATGCTATAGACTTCTTTGGTGATTTAGATCTAACCCCCTATGTTAAAGATTGCATTATTGTCATGAAAGAGTTAAATACTAATTATAACTCCTTTACGAACCAGTATAGTAAATATTTAACTAGATTTACTATAAATATGATTCAGAAATACAAAGAAATAGACTTATTTTTAATAGGAAGCGGTTTAGATGATGCATATGAAGAGAGAGAAATTCTCTTAAATGAGACTAAGAAATTCAGTATATTAAGCGTCAATAATGACATAGAGACAATTATAAAAGCTAGAAATATAGACAACATTTTCGAATTACTAAAATCTCTTGACTTTAAAGCCCCTATTTCATATTCTTTTACAGTTTTTCAATCTAATATTAGTGAGTTGGTATTTCCACTTATTTTGAAAAAAAAGAGGAGTGCGGGGGGTATTAATGTCATTAAAGTTGAAAATGAACAAAGTTTAAAATCTAAAATAAAAGATTTGGGAAAAAATGATTTCAATCCTAAAGAATGGTTAATCCAAGAATATATCGAAGGCATTCCTGTAAGTTGTACTGTAATTTCAAATGGTAAAGAATGCACAGTTATTTCGATCAATCGTCAAATTATCGGGGAAGAATTTCTTAATCCACCAAAAAACTTTTTGTATTGTGGTAATATCGTTCCCTCTGGATTGTCAGAAAGTGAAGAGAGAAAAATAGTAGAGATATCAATAGCTTTAACAAAAGAATTAGGTTTGAAAGGGATTAACGGATTTGATTTTGTTATTAAAGATAAGGTTCCTTTTTTTATGGAATGTAATCCACGGATTCCTGGTTCTATTAGAGCTTCTGAATCAGCTTTGGATTTAAATCTTTTAGATTTACATATTAAAAGTTTTACAATAAAAGAATGGAAACAGATTTCAAAATTGATTAAATCTAGTACATTTAAATGCTTCTCAACAAAATTAGTAGTATTTGCCCCAAAAACAATCGAAAAAAGCTCAATAAATAAGATAAATAAACTCAATTTTGTTCATGATAAAACAGACCCAACAAGAAATGTATTAAAAGGGGAACCTTTATGCACTATTCTATATGAAGCGAGTAGTCTTTTAGAGTCATATAATGGAGCAAAAAGAATAGTAATTGAAATTAATAAAATTATTGAGTAATTCCTTCATAATTTCATTTACTAATGACTAAATTTTTATAATAAAATAATTGATTCATAAGTGATCAGATGGTAAATAAAGAAATTTGGGATAATGTAGCCCTTCAGCCGCTTGAATTATCAGATCAAGTGGTCGCAAAAAACCGAATTTGGCGAGCTGCCACTTGGATGGGCATGGCAAATCCTGATGGGACAGTAAATGATACTGTAATAGATACATATAGCAAAATTAAAGCGGGTTTAGTACTTACGGGTTTTCAATATGTTTCTCCTGAAGGAAAATCTCTTCCTGGTCAGCTTTCAAACTCAAAACCAGAAGATTTACAAGGCTTAAAACGACTAGCTGATGCGATTCATTCAACAGGAAGCGTGGCTGGAGCTCAACTGGTTCATTGTGGAGGTGCATCAAATCCAATATTTTGGGGAGGAGATATAGCTTTTGGACCTAGTGATGGAGAAATTCCAATCCCTACAGGTGGAAAAAGGAAAGTTAAAGCTATGACCATAGAAAAAATCGAAGATGTGACACAAGCATATGCTGAAGCAGCAAAACGTGCTGTAGATGCTGGTTTTGACGTGATTAATGTTCACGGCGCTCATGGCTACGGACTATGGCAGTTTTTTGACCCTGGCGTGAATAAACGACCTAAAGATGATCCGTACACAGGTACAACTTTAGAAGGTCGATCTAAAGCTATGATAGATGCGATATTGGCAATAAAAAAAGTTGTTGATGTACCTATTTTTGTAAAAGTTAACTCAAGCTCTTCTAGTACGAAACCAGAAGAAGTAGGTCAATTGGTAAAGAAAATTGCTGACGCTGG
The DNA here is from genome assembly GCA_019057775.1 of Promethearchaeota archaeon. The sequence goes on along the minus strand of JAHLWT010000149.1, from coordinate 16,105 downwards.
AGCATGTCTTGTAACTATAAGTGGCTCAAGATCTACTCAGAATCCAAAAAATGTAGGAGAAGCGTACTTTTTGGAAAAGGCTATGAAAATTAAAGATATCGCAGGAGATACAAATATATACTTTGCCTTAGTTGGTGGAATTCGTTCACCCGAAACAATAGTGAAGTTACTTAAGAGTAATAAAAGCAAAAAAGCTATGTTTGATGCAGTTGAGCTTTGCCGTCCATTAATAAGTGAGCCAGCTCTTATCGAACGGTGGAATATGGAAGCAGAAAATGGAACCCAAAAACCTGCAAGATGTATATCATGCTTGAGATGCTTTGAACCTACATATTCTGGAAAAGCAATCCAATGTATGTCTTTTAAGGATGAAATATCATAAATTTCTATAATTTTTTTCTAATTTTTTCTGATATAATTAAAGATCTTTCATAATTTCATTTACTAATAACTGAAATGCTAAATTTACATTTTCATCCGTTTTAGAGGAAACTTTTAAATACTCTAAAAACTCATATTTCTTCTTAAAGAATAGAGCTTCTTTATCCTCAACGACGATTAAGTCAGTTAAGTCTAATTTAGTTCCTAAAAATATAATTGGCAATTTTGGATCTTTTTCTCTACAAATATCAACCCACTCATCTATTTGCTCTAGACTGGATTTATTCGTGAGATCAATAAGTAATAAAGCTCCATTTGCTCCCGAAGCGTAATTTTTTAGTATATGGCGAAAGACTTGTTGACCGCCGAAATCCCATAATTGAAGGTCTATTTGTCTATCCGGTGTATTAAATTCCTTCCAAAAAAAATCAACTCCTAATGTTGCTTTAGTATCTGTTAAAAATCTTCCCTTAACATACCGATATAGAAGTGTTGTCTTCCCTACTCCTCCATCTCCAGCCATAATGATTTTAAAAATTTTTTTGGACATAAACATTTACCCATTCTCTAATTTTCCAGATCGCTCAAATATTCAGAAAAATTACCGCATGTTATATAATTTTCATAATTATCGCTTTTATTTTCGCTATATAAGATCCTAATTTTCTCTCATCTGATTCTGGGACTGCAAGTGCTAGGATTCTATTCTCGTCTAAATCATGTAAGATGACTGATCCGTTTTCTCCTCCAATAATGGAATATTCCATTCCACTTTCTAATAAAACTCCAGATAAGTTATATAAAGCAGCTACCATAGCTGAAAGAATTGGTTCCGGCATTGTGGATTGAATTTTAATTGGCAATCCATCTTTAGTAATTATTGCTAAGACAAGTGTGTTTGGAATTGATCGTTTCAATCCCACAAATATTTCTTCTTTTAGAATGTCGGATGTTTCAATTATAGCATTTATCTGTAAACTTAATTTTTGTAATCTACTTATATGAGAATCTAATCCTTCAAGCTCAGCGAATTCACGATCTAAATAGATTATCATAGTGATAGATTCTGCCAAGATTGAAAGAACGATCTTCTCCTTGCCTATTATCAAATTATAAGAAACTTCTTGGTTTAATGAATCTTTTAACATTTTAGATGAAAGGAAAACAAGACTACTATTGGCAGCTGTCACTTCTCCCATTGTCATTTCCAAATCCTTTTTAAATGCACTTGCGATTTTCGTACCTTCAGGAGTTCCAATATTGATACCCATTATAGCAGATGAGGATTCAAGTTCTTTTTCAATTAACTTGGATACATCTTTTTGTAATTCTTCTACTATTTTATCTTGGTTTTCCATTATTGAATAATATATTTTTTTGAAAATAAAAAGATATTCTAATAATTTAATAATAATTTCAAGATTACTATACAAAACCAGATAATATTAGAAAATGGAAATAAAATCAGATACGTATGTAATTATTTTAGCGGCAGGATATGCCACGAGATTAAAACCCCTTTCTAATAGAATACCAAAACCATTATTGGATATCAATGGTAGAACATTAATCTCTAGAATTATCTCAACTTTTAAAAATTCTGGATTTCCCAAATATTGTGTCTTGGTAGGATATATGAAAGAACGTGTTATAGAAGAAGTTTCGAAGATTAAAGACATTGAAGTTGTATTTGTTGAACAAAAGCAAATGGTGGGAATGGCTGATGCAATTTCTTTGTGCGTTAATTATATTAATAAATTTGATAAAAATATAACGAACTTCTTTGTTTCAGCTGTGGATATTGTTTTTTCTCAAGAAAAAATTCTCAATATGTATTTACTTCATTTGAATTCAGACGCTGCTATGGTTTTAAGTTTAATGAAATCTAACGACGTTGAAATTGCCAAGGGTCATGGGAATGTAAAAATTTTAATTGAATTTGGCAAGGAAGATTATAATGTTTATCAAGAACTGAAAATTATCGATGTAATTGAGAAACCAGAGCCTCATCAGATTTTGAGTGAATACTATTCATTACCATTATATATCTTTAATCAAAAGATTGGAAAATATTTAGAACATATGCAATTTTTTGAACGAGGTGAAAAGGAATTTCAAGACGTTATAAAACAAGCGATAATATGTGAAGAAAGAGTTCTAGGATTAACTATTATTGATAGAGTAATTAATAGAGAAACCATAGGAAAATATCATGTAACGAACTTGTATGATTTGATCAAAATGAACAACAGGTTTTTATCAGGAGTCAATCTCAAGAAATTTAAAGGTAAATCTCCTCAATTTTTCGACCCTGTAAATATTAATCTAGGAGTTGAAATGGGGAATAATGTAATTTTAGGTCCTTATGCGATAATCGGCAATAATTGTAAGATAGGGGATTTCTGTGAGCTATCAGATGTCATAGTATTTAACAATGCAATAATTGGAAGATTTTGTAAGTTGGAATGGTGCATTGTTGACGTCGATTTTATTCTACCAGAAAAATTTCATGCAAAGAAATGCTTTATTTCAAAGAGAGAGAATAATGCTTCAGAATTAGAAGTAATAAATTTTTAAATTGTAATTGTTATAGTAAAAATATATAAATAAATAATATGTGATTTTGTTAATGGAAAATTTTGATAATTCACTTAAAAAACAGCTCGAAGTAAAAGATAACTTAATTAAATTAAAAGATGAACAAGTTAAAACTCTTGAAAACTCTTTAGAGCTGAAGAATGATTTTATTCAAACTTTAGAAAGGTCAATAAACATTAAAGATGAAAAAGCTAAAACTCTAGAAAAAACGATAAAACTGAAGGAGGAAAACGAGAGAGACCTAAAGGAGGAAATCGAGAAACTAATTTCTACTGCTTTAGATCCCCTTCTTTTGAAAGAAAAAGTTGAAAAAATTAAAGAGTTTGAGAAAGAAATAGAAATCTTAAATGGAGAATTATCTAAATCCGATGAAGAACTTGAAAGTTTACAAATAGAAATCGAAAAGATAAGAAAATCTGAATCTAATCCAACAATTTCAAATATTCTCGAATCCACAAATATTCACATTACAAAATCTGAAATCATTGAAAAGATGAGAGATGTTTTACAGAACGCCCTCCATAAAGTGATGATTGTAGCTCCTAATATATTAGATTTACAAGATCTCCATTTGTATGAAGTAAGGTCGTCTGTCAGCATGAATATCGCATGCTTGGTTAATGAAGGAATAGATGAGCATACGGAGCTGCTAGATGAGCTCTTGTCACTCGATAATATTTCACTCCGAAATTATGGAAGAGAAGACAGATATGTTCTAACTCGAGACGGGGAGGAACTTATCTTTGCTGTTATTGGGGAATCAGAAAATAATCATCTTGTAATCCATACAAAAGATCCTAACCATATTCGCCTATTAAATTCTTTAACCATGGAAGGGTGGTTAGCAAGTAGGAAAGTTTAATCCTTAATTTTCCTCAATAAATAGGGCATATTGTTTTTGCATATAAATTATTAGCTTCAGAAAAAGCATATTTATCTGTTTTCTTACCTGAAATACTATTCACCTAAACATATGATCTTATATTTCAATGTATGACTTTTTTCTTTTCTTAAAATGAACTACCTGATTATAACCTATTTTCTTTAACATTTCAATTGTCATTTTAAACTCCCACGCAACCTCATTAGGATTATGAGCATCAGAACCTAATATAATGGAAATATCTCTATTATACATTTCCTTTATAATCTTTTCACTTGGATACTGTTCTTTACATTTCTTTCTTAACCCTCCAGTGTTAATTTCCATGACAAGATCTTTTTTTTTAATAAGTTCCAATGCTTTCATCTCTTCATTGTGAATTTTTTCTTTACTTATAGGTATATCATTAAATTTTTTTGGTAAATCAAAATGACCAATAATATCAATATCAAAATCCTTTGATCTTACCATCTTTTGGAGTGTTTTATAGTAATAAAAAAAGACTTTATCTGCACCATAATAATTATAATCCTCTCTAAACCTAGAATCATCAAAACCCCAAGCGCCTTTTCCATTTTTGAACTTTAAAATATGTATTGAGCCCAAAATGTAATCTAACCTACTTTTCACTTTGTTTAGATGAGTATTTAGAGAATATTCTTGGTTTTTAAAATAATCTATTTCAAAACCGATTCGAATATTAATCTCATCTTTGTATTTTTCTCTTAAAAATTCCCCAGTTGAGACATAGGTATCAACTTCTTCTAAAGTTATTGCATATTTTTCATGAGGAATCCGTTCGATATTTTTCAAAAACTCATAAGGAAAGTGATCACTTATTCCAATTGTTCGAAGATTAAGGTCAATCGCTTTTTTAACATAATCCTCAATCTTTCCAACGGCATGATGGCAGAGTTGATTGTGAGTATGCCAATCACCAGATAATTTTTTATGGTGCCAATCTTCTAAAGCCATCTCACATTTAATAAATAAAATAAACAAGATAAAATTAACGATTCTATCTCATAAATCAAAGAGGTGGCAGAAAATAATAAAATATCACATGAGAAGGGAAGAAAAAGCAATAACAGACAATAAGATAATTGAGGACCTATTGGAAAAGGGAAAATATATGACAATTTCAATGTCAAAAAACGATGTTCCATATATTGTGACCCTTAGTTATGGATATGATAATTCTCAAAATGCTTTGTACTTTCATTGTGCTAATGAAGGTCAAAAAATTGATTACATAAAATTTAATCCTAATATTTGTGGAACAATAATTGAAGATAATGGTTATTCAGAAGGGTGTACTCAAGAATTTCGCTCACTAATAGTGAGGGGGACTATAGAAATTGTAGATGATATTCCAGAGAAAAAATACGCGTTCGATATTTTATTAAGCCATTTAGAAAAAGATCCAAATATAATGAAAGAGAAATATTTCAAAGATGACGAAGCATACGATGAACCAAGTATTTTAAGGTTGAAGATAACAGAGATCACAGGAAAAGAAGAAAAAGAAGGATAATATAAAAATTAAATTCCTTAAATCTATATCCTTATACACTTAAAAACGGTTTGCCAACAATATTTTTGAAGAAACTTGATTTTACAAAGAGGTTTTTCAAGAATATTTAGAAATTTATAGGTAGTCTTGAATAAGACTCTGTTTTTTATTAATTGTAGAAGAACCCTCGCTAAGGGTGATATCAGGAAATATTCAAAATGTTGAAGATTATCAAATATCTTCCTCGCTTTTAAAACATCCGAAATTAATAAAGGATGTTCATACTTTGTTCTTTGTTTCGGAGCAAAGTACTTGCGATTTAACTCAACAATTGGGTTTTTTTTCAATGGTTCAATAAATACGATGTAGCCTCTTTTTTTAAGCAATCGTTTACATTCCCCGAAGAATATTTCAAGATTGGGTAAATGGTGTATAGCTCTTGATCCTACAATAATATCAAAGGTTTTATCCTCAAAATCAGGAATTAAAGCATTCATAACTTTAAATTCTAAATTTAAATTTAAATTCTCAGCTTCCTTCTTACAGTGCTCAATGAAACTTTTAGAAAGATCAATACCTATTACGTTTGCACCTTTTTGAGCTAGATAGAAAGAGAGTAAGCCCCTACCACATCCCACATCTAAAATCTTTTTTCCTTTTACTAATCCAATCAAATTTTTAAATTTCAGATTTGCTAATCTAAAAAATTGTTCCTCTTCTAAATTAAAGGATGGTGTTGAGCGAACTGTTTTTTTTCCGTAATAACTTTCTTCATCTTTGAAGACTTGTTCATATTTTGATAATATATTATTTCGTTCTTCCTTGTTCATGTAAATCGTAACTGCACTTGATATATAATTTCTATATAATTATTTATTGATTTTTTATATTGTTATCTTAATTGATGGTTTGTAATTGAGAATCTAATATCTATTATATAAAATCTGAAAGCCTAATCTAAATACTGCTTAATATAATGTTGAACTTCACTTGCTGGTTGAAAAACACCGAAATGTCCTTCACATAATATATCAGCATTTAAATCTAATAATTTTCTCAAAGAATTTTGATAATCTCCATAATCACTTACACCTGGAATAATAGGACCATGCAAATCTTGCCCAAAAAGAATTTTTTTGCTTTCAATTTCGAGTAAAATTGATATTGAACCTGGTGTGTGCCCAGGGGTATGTATGCACTGAAAATTATATTCACCAAACTGTAATATCTCAAAATCTCCTTTCAATTTCTTTTCAAGCTTAATTGGTTTATAATCTACTCCATACCATGCCGCTGCTGTTTTTCTATCATGCCCTTTTTCTTCGATTGGCTCGGCATCTAACTCATGCGCATAAAATTTTACTTTTTTATTAAAAGCTTTAAGATCGGCACATGCAGCTATATGATCAATATGAAAATGTGTTATAATACAGTGGTTAATATCCATCGGATTTAAATTGATTTTGCTAATTTTTTTAATCAAGTTTAGTTTCATACCGCAATCAATTAGAACCAGTTTGTCTTCACCGTGAGTGTCTACTAAATAGACGGAACACCCACTATCACCAACATGATAAACATCATCAAAAATTTCTTTCATACTATTACCTTCTCTATTAGAAGAAAATTAGCTATTATAGATTTTTTTATAAAAAATTATTGTGATTAGGGTTGCCATTCCTGCTGAAAATAATACATCTGAGGCATAGTGAGCTCCTAAAACAATGCGGGATAAACCAACAAATAAAGCCCAACCTACAACGAGAAAGGTAACGATAATTTTGACTGGATCCTCCCACTTCCTCTCTCGTACTAATATCAACAATGGTATAAACATAAAAGACATACTTGTATGACCTGAGGGAAATGATTGGTTTCCTGAAGGTCCAGGAGGTAAAAACCATGGAGTATAATTTGAAAAATCTGAGAGAAGATCTCTATATCTAACTCTTCCGGTTAAAGCTTTAGTGATTTGTACGAATAATAATGGATTTAGTACAGCTAAAATTGTAACAACGGCAGAAATATTCCTGTAATTCTTCCAATCTTTATTATATGTTAGAATAACAAAAACAATTAAAGAAATGGCAATTCCTCCTCCATCGAGAATTAAATCTTTTGAATCAAATATTAATCTGGATATTAAAAGGAGTATTCCAATGAAGATAATAACGTAAGCAGCAATTTTCTGTTTCCTAAGATCTGGATTATAGCCACCTATTAATACTGATAACGCTATAGTTATCAGAGCGTATCCCGGAACTTCCCCATACTCCGCTCCAAAATTTCCCCACAATGAACTGTCATTTACTACTGCTTTTGATATCTCTAAATCCTTAAATCCAAAAATTATCGCTAGAATTACCCAGGAGACAACTAAGATAATCAGTAATTTATCGACAAGAGATTCCTTCAGATTAAATCTCATTATACAATCTTTCCCATTTGTTAATTAATATCATTTATAACGGTTTAATTGAATATTTTTAAGTGTTGATAATATTAAATTCTAATTAATCCTCCCTTTAATCAACATAATAATATCTCATGTGTTATTTCTATTTAAGAAGTTTTTCTCTTAACTCAATAAACTTATCTGGATAATCAGTATATATAGCATCAACAATCTTATCTTTATAATTTAGTTTTAGAACTTTTTTCATGCTTTTCGGTCTGTTTACATTCCAGATATAGCAATTTAAACCATTATCAATGATATCTTTAAAGAGAGTTTCAACATTTCTGCTACATCTTAAGTTTATTATAGAAATGTGATGATCTTTTAATCTATCAATATTAATTGTTTTCTTATTGATCCGGGTGAGGTTCCCAATTTGAGTATTAATTAATTTAACTGAATTACTATTTTTCCTTAAATAAGAAAGGAGGCCTATACGTCTATCAGAGATTTCTATTGCCTCAATAAGTTTATATTCCTCAACCAACCGTAGAAGTTCTAATCCAACTTTCCTATTTGTAATGTCGAAACTATATCGGATATTATCATAATTTTTTTCAAATGCATCTCTTAATAAGGGGATTATTCTACCGTCTTCAAAAGTTAGCTGTCTAAGCTCTTCATACGTTAACTTACTAGGGTAATAATGGGCTAATCCTATCTTAATTATAGGATCATGAAAACAAATCAATTTACCATCAATTGTCAGCTGAATATCTGTCTCTATCCCCGCTCCCATTTCTACTGCATTTCGAAAAGATGAAATTGTATTTTCAATTTCATAACCAGATGCTCCTCTATGACCGAATACATAAGGTTTCATAATTATAGATGATTTAATTTGTAAACGCAGTGAAAAAAATAGTTTTTATGTAAAATAAAATTACTAATATTACTTAATATTTACTAAGATTTTGATTAGAATGGGTATAAACGAAATAGAAAAAGACAGAGATACAAAACAATCATTTAAAGTGAAATTTAAAAATTACGTAAGAAATCTTTTCGATTTTTCTCAGCTTGATAAGAAAACGATTCTCTATATTATCATATTTATTATTCTAATTATAATTTCTATAGTCTTACTATATTATAATTATTTTGTTGACAAAACCTTTATTTTTACTCTTGTTGCAGAATGGTTTGTAAATCCTATCCATGAATTAGGATTTATTGGAATATTTCTTTTTATAGCCGTAATGGCGATTCAGGGCTTACTCGTCCCAATCCCTTCTGAAATAGTCCTATTAGCAACAGGGATGATTTGGGGGTGGGCTTTAGGAGGTTTCTTGGGCATAATAGGTTCTATGGCAGCAGCTTTATTGTGCTTTTATGTGAGTAAAAAAGGAGGAAGACCTTTAGTTAAAAAATTTGTTGGAGAAAATGCAATTGATATGGCTGATGATCTAATCCAAAAATATGGTATTAAGGTAATTATTATTTCAAGATTTATTCCTTTTATATCGTTTGATGTTATTTCCTATGCTTCTGGCTTAGTTGATATAGATGTAAAGAAATATTCTCTTGGAACTTTGATTGGGTCCATATTTCGGGCTTTTTTTTATTCCATTTGGGGTGACCTCTTAAATTTCAACCCTCCCATTGATACTTCAGATGTGCAATTAATTGAATCCCAAGCGGCAGTTTTTAACTGGATTTTATTAGCTGTTTTGGGCATTTTAGTAGTGATGTTTTTAGCCTATTTCTTCACTGCGAAATACTATGAAAAAAAGAAACAAGAAAAAAAGAAGTAATAATCCTCTAACTCCCCTCATCCCATAACTTTTTCATTTGAAATTATTCATTCTTAGATTACGTCTGAAGGTATTATAGTGATATTATTTCTATTTTTAATGTTAATGTGAATAACATAACACATGAAGGAAGATGATAAACCACCACAAGAAATAGAAATTAAAGATTTTAATGAATTGGATTGGAATACTGAATTTTATAAAACACTTAATACTGCAATCAGTAGTAATAACATACAGGCTCTTTATAAACTCTCAAAAATCTTTACCAGACACTGTTTTAAAACATTAGAAAATTGAAGATATTTATGTTATAGTAAAGACTAATTTCTTCTCCCATTCTATAAATGGATTGAATACTTAGAATCTTCCATGAACTTTTTATTTTTTTATACACAATTGAATTTTTTTTGTGTACAAATAAAAGTTTGTTCGTAACAATGACATATAAATTTTTCTTTTTGCGTTCATTTATAAATTTGAATTTTTAGTTACTATCTAATGAAGTTAATATAAAGTTATGAGGAAATATCATGAGAATTAGCGGAGATTACGAAAAGTTGATTGAGGATAATTTGATAGAAGAATTGGAGTGGTTAGAAGAAGAGCTCTCTATATTATTCAAAGATAAAAAACATTATACAAAAGATGATATCTCTCTCGGAAATTCTATTTTAGATAACGTGATTGATAATATCAGGTCAAATAATAATGAAGACGTTCTCAATTTCTTAACTATTACATTAAATAAGATTGAGCAGACATACCCTCATTTTTTTAACTGAATCTTTTTTTAACGAGTATTTTCTTCTACATCTATACTCATTTAGTCCAAATTTTTAAGAATGTAGATAATTCTTTCTAATAATGTGACTTTATCATCTAAAAAAATATTAGATTGCGTTTAAACAGATGAATTATTATAGAAGCGAAAACATTATAATCATTAATAAACTATATCATAGTTATATATGGAAAGGATTATTTTAACTCACTGGAATAAGCAAACTGGACCAGAACCAATAATTCAATATCCTCCAGAAAAACCATTTCCCACGAAAGAAATTTTCTTAAAGATCTGGGCTAGACATGAACTAGATAAAGAAAATACAATGATAGAATTTACCCCTGAGGATAGTGAGAATTGTTATCTCTCAATCATTCAAAGATTCGAAGGGGAAATTTACTTTTTCTTATTAGAATTTCAAAAAAATAATGTTATCGGAGATTTAATTAAAGAATCTCCAGATATATTAGCTCTCATTAGTAAGAATTTAACTGAATTAATTAATACAAATAAAATTACTAGAACAATTTCTGAAGCGTTTAATACAATAAAAAACTACCCTAAACGGGGTGAAGAACAAGATTTAATAAGTTTTTTCAGGGACAAAATCAAAAATACGATTCTTAAAATACTTAGAAATGGGGTTATATCAAAAACGGAGTTAACAAACATTTTAAGGCAAGAATATGGATTTTCTACAATAAATATTGATCTGATTCTTATCTCTTTTATCCGTGAGAATTTAATAATAAAAAAGAATGTACCTGGTAGAAAAGAATGTTATTTTTTGATTAAAGATCTCTCATGTACTAGGATCCCTCCTAAAAAATTACCACAGAACCAATTGGAACAAAGTATTTTCAGAAAATATAAAGAGAATTTGAAGAACTATTATCTTGGGTACAATAACATTTCTGATATTGAAAATAAAACTATAATTCAAACAGTGCTTCTGAACAAAGATGTATTTCTATTAATTAAAACTCTAAGAGAAAAAGATCTCTCGATAACTGATTGCTTGAATATTCTCAATAATAAAGAAGAATTATTCAATGAACTACTTGATAAGAAATTCATATTTGAAGCAAAAGGGTATGTTTATTGTTTTTCAGATGTACATTTCATTAAATTCTATCCTTCCTACATTATAAAGAGGTTAGTAAAAAGATATAATAATCATGAGATCTCATTAAATGAATACATAACCCATCTTAAATTACTAACTGAACAGTTAGATTCTCAGACTCAAGAAGTTAATTATGAAATAGTCTAAAATAGAACAAGGAAATAGTCCATTTTTTTTTCTTTTCCTATTATAATAAATAAAACTATATAAAGTACAAAATCTAATTACGATCATCAAATTTATAAAAAATTAATAAGGAAATAGGTGGTTAATGTTGGAACTTGAATTAGTAGATATATTACAAGGGTCCTTTTCCTTGATATTTGTGATAATCTCTCTAATTATTGGTATTACAATCTTATCTAAATATTTCACACATAAATCGAGATTATTCGTCCTCGTTGGCATATCGTGGATTGGAATAAGCTTTCCTTGGATACCAGACTCAATTTCGTTTATAATGATTATCTTCTTCCAGAGATCGCTTCCAGTAGGGTTATATTTTATAATAGGAAATGTGTTTATACCTATTGCTCTACTTGCTTGGATTATTGCTTATACAGACATGATTAATAAAGAAAAACAGAAAATGGCGGTGATTTTAACAGGGCTTTTTTCCATCATATTTGAGATTACATTCTTTACTTTATTCTTTGTTGATCTCGATTTAATAGGAGTTATTAATCCGATTCGCCCTTTTACTGTTGACTTTGATATTTTTATAACTATTTATTTAGTGATTATCATTCTATTTATGTTAATCACGGGCGTTATATTCGCAAAGAAGTCAGTTAAATCAGAAGTTCGTGAGATCAGATTAAAAGGAAAATTATTACGTGCAGCCTTTATTACTTTTACAGTAGCAGCATTTTTGGATGCATCGCTCGGAATGATTTTTGAAGACCCTACTGCCCCTCTATTATCAATTATGGTTGTAATAGTTCGAATAATGTTAATTTTCAGTGCTCTCGAGTTTTATGGAGGTTTTCTCTTACCACGGTGGATGAAAGAGCTATTTACTAAATAATTTTTATTTTTTCCTTTTTTTTTAATATTTTATACTTAAACAATATAGGATACCGATATTAACTCCATTTATTAGAAGAAATAAAGAATATCGAGTTAATTGAAATTAATATTATTTAGGTATTTAAATATGTTATTTGTTGAATTGGATAATTTTACTCAGCTTTCCGGAATATTTGCTGTTTTAACGGTTTCTATTTCTTGGATGTATGGATTAATTGTACTTATCAAAGCCATAAAGCTAAAGAAAAAGGTGCTTTTATATTTCTTCTTCGCAATAATATTTATAATGTCTCCGTGGTATCCTAGTGCCTTAGGATATATTTATTGGTTGATAACAAAAGAAGAAATTGTGTACCCTGTTTATGTTCTTATAGGGACCATTGGAACTCCTATTGCTTTATATGCATGGTTGCAAATTTACATGCCTGCGCTACACAAGGATCAAAAAGGAATAGCCATATGGATAACAATATGTTTGTCAATAGCATTTTACATTTACTTGATTGTCTTTCTATTTGTTGCTCCAGGTGCTCCGGTAGAAAGATTGATCGGTTTCAAAAGGAGTCCAGTTGATATCGACTATAAAGGTTTTGTGTTAGTTTTTCTAGCTTTTTCACTATTGGTTAGTACAATTACGGGGAATGATTTTTCAATAGCATCTTTAAAAATAAAAGATAATCCTGTAACTCTCTGGAAAGGCCGTTTTCTTATATTATCCTTTAATTTCTTTGCAATAGGTGCAATCGGAGATGGATTTCTTCCATTAACACCACCGACTTTAATAATATTCAGATTGTTCATGATGTTGTCTAGCACATTCTATTATCTTGGTTTCATGCTCCCAAAATGGCTCAGAAAATTATTGAAATTAGAAGAAGAATAACTTAATTAATTTTTTTATGTCACTAAATACTCTTTTTTTTATCACTTCTTTAAGATTTTTACTTATGAGGAGAAACCCCTAGATTTTTTTAACAAATAAGATTGTATTATATTAAGAAAAATGAATATTTATTCTGATTCAGATTGGAACTGGGAGTTTTATGAGGAGCTTATAGAAGATGTGATTGAAAATAAAAACATTATTAGCTGCGTAGGTTGTGGTAAGTGCGTAGGTGCTTGTCCCGCATCAAGAGTTTCAAAATTTAATGTAAGAAAAATTATCCAGAAGGTTCTTCGTGGCGATAAAAGTGTTTTAAAAGACTCTGATATTTGGTATTGTTATCTGTGTGATAAGTGTAAAAAAATATGTCCAAGAGAGGGCATTAATATCCCATTACTCATTATAAATTTGAGGAATGAAAGTTTTAAAAAAGGGTTTGGTCCCAGATTTACTGATCTCAGGAAATATGTCGAAATGTCCGAAAGATTTCTCACTTCTGGAATTGTTGTGGAAGAACCTTTAGGTGAACCTTTATCTCAACAAAGAATTGACGAAATTAATGAAATTTGTAATTTTGCCAGAATAAAATATGTGTTTAAAGCCAGTAAGAAAAAAAAATAAAAAAAAAGAATAAGATAAAATAACTTGAGTTTACTATAATGGAAATAGAAGAAGACAGTTTAGCTTTAGACTTGGAGGAAATAGAAAGAAAATTTCCTGAAAATCCTTTAGAATTTTTTAGGGATAAGAGATTATGTCTATTTAATGCTTGTCTGGAACGATATTATCCCGGAGTAAGATGGGGTATCCAAGATTTATTAGCAGATCTAAACATTGATGCACCTACTTGTACTAATCAATCATGCTGCAGTGGAACGTTTTTTCAAAGAAATTTAATCACAAGGGCTCAGTTCGCCGCTATTAATGAGAGGAATTTGAATGAAATGAACCAACAAGCTGATATTGTCCTTGTTCCATGCAACGGTTGTTATAATTCTCTCCTTAGAGGACGCGACTTCTTAAAAAGTAATGAAGTAAAAACGAAAACCCAAGAAATATTGAGTCAATTAAATACAACCTTTAAAGAAGGTAATTATCCTGGTAAATATGAAATCCTAGAAAAGCCTAACTTAAAGTTAGTCCATGATTTAGATTTTCTATATTTAATAAGAAATGATGTTGTAAATTCATTGAAATTTGATTTGAAAGGTTTTAAAGTAGCAGTTCATTATGGATGTCATTATCTAAATTTGTCAAGGGATAAAAAAACTCCAGAAAGTCTTTTAAAAGATAAAACAAAATTAGAAGAATTAATCTCCCTTTTTGGGGGTGAACCGGTTGATTATCAAGAAAGAGAGTTATGCTGTGGCTGGGGTGCGAGCCAACGTATTATTAATTTGCCTGAATCATTATACACTACTTATCGGAAATTAAAAAGTGTTCAGAATGTAGGAGCTGATTTCATTCTCGTACCATGCCCTACATGCCTATATTCTCTCGAAAAGCCTGAATATAGAAAGGGGATTGCAAATTTATATAACGAACAATTTGATATTCCCGTTATTCACTTAAATGAATTAATCGCAATGCTTCGTGGATGTGAAGAAGAACGCTGCATAACACTCAGGAGAAAAACACCTCGATTGGAAGAGATTTTTGAATCTGTTACTAAAGAATGATTGATTCTACATTTCTTGAAGTGCGAATCGAGGGCATGCGTCCAATTTATTTACCTTGTGAATCTGGAGAATTCTATATACAAATAACTCTTAATGGTTGGATAAGTCGAACCCCTTTATATACTTTATTTTTCCGTTTTACACCTATATCAGTTTAAAGAGTTTTGCTATATCTTGGAGATCAACATCAAGAATTCTGGGAGTTACATAGAATAAATGGTGTGTATGAAATAAAAACAAAAGAGTTTTTGTTATCAACAAAAAAAATTTAAATGCCAATTGAATAGGCAATTATCGAGAAATTAAAGAAAGTTCTAACCATTTCCGAGAGAATTAAGATAAAACAGCTACAAAACATTTTAGAAATGGACGAATAAACTTTTGACAAAAAAATCATTTTCTTATTCTAATTTTTTTATATCTTTTACTGAGTTCAATCAATATTTTTATGTTGTGATTATTAAAAGGATGAAAATAGAATGAATAAAACTTCACTTTTTGGTTTAAATAATTTTAAATAGTTCTATTTTTCCAATATTGATGATAAATAAAAGTAAAAATGTTAAAAGAATTGCTCAATTAGTTTTTTATTTTATAAATATTGTGAATCGTGATTTAAATGTCAAATGAAGAGCAAAAAGTTAAAAAAGAAATGGAAAATCAAAACCAAAATATTGTAAATCAAGCGCAACAAAAATTCAACAACGGGCATTGGGATGGAGCGATAGAATTATTTAACCAATCAAGAGAAATTTGTGTTCAAAAAGGATGGTCCGATGGAGTAAAATATGCAGAAGAGATGATTTCAAAAGCTAAAGAAAAAGCTAAAAAAGAGAAAGAAAACTTAGCAAAGAAAAAGGCGGCGGAACAAGCTAAAAAAAAGAAAGAAAGGTTAGCAAAGAAAGAGGCGAAGGAACAAGCTAAAAAAGAGAAGGAAATCTTAGCAAAGAAAGAGGCGGAGGAACAAGCTAAAAAAGAGAAGGAAATCTTAGCAAAGAAAGAGGCGGAGGAACA
>JAHLWT010000148.1 GCA_019057775.1 Promethearchaeota archaeon | reverse complement strand
CCAGCCCAATTTGCTGCCATATATCTATGAAATAGACGTGAATGACCTCCTGCCCATATCCAAATTAGCTTTAATTCTTTATCTATTATTAAATAGACACCCTTTGGCTCAAAGATTGTTTCAGGTCTTACCTTTATTGTTTCTCCATCAACTTCATAGATAAAGTCGAAATAGCTACTTTTTGACATGATCCTTTAAATTTACGCTCCTCTCTGTTCGATTTTTTATTCTGAAATTCTCGTATAATTATAATATATAAAAAAAATAATTTGTAAAATTATTAGCAATAGATGAGCTATGAATAAAACCTTAACAATGCATCTAATAAATCTTCAAGAGTTTCTAAATTGGGAATAAACAAGAATGTTCCCGTGATTTTGAAATCAGTTACAATCACACTGGTAGTAATAACCAATGAGAGCTTTTTAAGTAGACCAACTTCCTCTTTCAAAATAGAGAATAGTGATGCTCCAGTATCCACAGACATGTCCGGAGGTTCTGTCATGAGCCGTATTCCTAATAAATCGCCGATTGCACTTACATAATGACTTCCGAGAATGTGACCCAATTCAGAAAGAGCGCTTTTATAAAGTTCTGGAAAATCAGAAGCATTATTTATTTTCTTTCTTAAATCTATCTGTTTTTTGTCCGGATCATCCACTATTATTGATGTTATATCTATAGCATCTTTGATATTAAATAATGAAAGAACTGTTGCCCTTGTCTTTCCTATGACATTACTCCATGCAACTAATAATTTCTCATTCCTTTTACTTATCATGTTTGCAAATTCATCAAGTTCAACCATTTCAACTAAAGGAATATTGATATCTACTCTTTTATTAATCATTTGGGCTAGAGCATTTGCAGCATTTCCTGCTCCAATGTTCCCTACTTCTTGTAGTGCGTCTCTTTGAACCTCAGTAAGAGTTAATTGAGAAATATCTGTTATTTTTGTAGTCTTCTTAGGCTTTTCTACAGGTTTGGGAGGGATATCCGGTTTAGGCGAGGGTTTAGCTGCTGGTTTAGATGCAGGTTTAGCTGCTGGCTTCTTAGTTTTAGATGTTGGCTTCTTAGTTTTAGCTGCTGGCTTCTTAGTTTTAGCTGCTGGCTTCTTAGTTTTAGCTGCTGGTTTAGGTGCAGGCTTTTTAAATTCTTCAATTTTTTGTTCTATACCTAATTTCTTGAAAAAATCACTTAAAGTGCTAATATCAGGAATGAAGAAAAACATACCTTTTAGTTTCAAATCAGCTATTTTAATTGAAGTTTTTATTAATATAAAAAAATCAGCTACAGCCTTTAGTTCATGTGTAAGAAATTCTCCTATCTCACCCGCTTGACTCATAGTAAATTCAGGAACATCGATCATTAATCTTGTTTCAAGTAAATCAGCTAATGCTGAAGCATAGTGCCCTGCCATTATATTGCCCATTTCTGTAATAGTCGAAATTGCGAATTCATCAAGGTCCTTTTTTGATTTAACTTTATTAGGATCAATTTTTGATTTATCACCCGCTAAATCCGCTATTAAATTCATCAATGGCTTCATTTCAAAGATGTTTAAAATTGTTGCTTGAGAAGGTTTGTCAATATGACAAAAAATTCCACAGACTTTCTCTGTTGAACCCCCAAATTGTCCTGGTAAATCGTCTATTGAAATTACCCCGACATCAGTAAGGGTAACATCAATTTTCTTTTTGATTAGACGCGATAAAGCTGTGACTGCATTACCAGTCCCAATATTTCCAATTTCTTTTAGAGTATCTTGTTGCTTATCTGTTAAAAGTAATTTTTGTTTTCCTGATTTCTTTTTTGCCTTCGGTTTTTTAACTTCAGCTTTTTGTTGTTTAATCTCTTGTGGTATAATTAGTGTAGACTCTACGTCAGGTTTTGGAACTATTTTTGGTTGAACCTTTGGTTTTTCAAGAACCAGAGTCTTCGATTCAAATTTTTTCTCTATTCTAACGCCTTGAGATTTTATATAAGGCTGAATAAGCGCGTCTAAATCTAAGATAATTAGAGATTCATCTTGAAACATACCTGTCAATTTTATTAACCTAAAATCTATATCTGTTTTTACGATTGCACCATGTTTTTTAAATACAGAAGCCGGGATATCTTGGACTCCAACAACAGAGTCTACTAATATAGCAATATTAAGACTTTTGTATTCTAGTAATAATATACGAGAGTGATCAGTTAAACCATAATCAGAATTATCACTATAAATATTATGTCTTAATGATATGATAGAATATACAACTCCTCTTATATCAATTACACCCACTATAGATTTATCTGTTAGTGGTACAGGAACAATGTTCTCTCCTGGAACGTAAATTTCTTTAACGTATTCAACCTCAATTAAATACTTTTCATCACGAACTTTTAAGATTACAACGTTTATGCTGTTTTCATAATCCTCTTCTTCATAATCACTTTCTAACATACGAATTAATTACCTTTTTTTTATTTTAATCCTTTTAATCAAATTATTATTGTTTTAGCATGATTCCTTTCCAAATTAATTCTACTTCTGGATCATCATCACTCACTTCTGTAAAAAATTCCAACTGTCTAAAGATTGAAATTTGGCCTCCAGTTGTATATTTATAAACATAATTGAGTAAATCCTCTGTGCTACCAAAGTTAAAACCCGCCAGTTTTAATGTAGAGTCATTTACAAGTAATAAATCTTCTCTCTTAAAACGACGATTTTCCTCGACCCATTCGACAAATAATTCTGGTTTTATCTCTTTACTGACTATTTTTATTGGGGTGTCAAGTGGGATATTACGAAATGATTTACTGGTTATGAACATCACTCTATCAGGAAGTAAATTCTCTTTCTTAGCATAATTAATAACCTCTTTACAGGCTTTACTATAATTATTAAGTTCCAAGATATCATTACATAAAGCTAAAAACACTTGATTGTCCTCTGTATGAATTATAAAGTCAATAAAATGATCAGGTCGTGGATCTAGATTAACTTCTATTAATTTTGTGTTTAATTCTAACATATATTTTAAATATTGATAGAAACGCCATTTTATGGCCAATCTATCATTTTTTTCTCTACTAATAAAAACTTGAAATATTATCTTTAATTGTTCTTCATTTAACTTTGATAAATCAGCACTTTTTCCGACGTCATTACCAATCTCAACATACCCGCTTGACATTTTTGACTTAGCTCCTTTACTTCTTTCTAACGGTTTAGCAGAGATATCTTTAAGAAAGATCCGCATTTCACCTTCAGTAAATTGAGGTTGAATTTGATCGATTAGGTATAATAAATATTCTTTTGACTTATCATCCATAGTTTCATAAAATTGTAAGTTCATTATTTTTCCACCTTTTTTTCTTTTTGTTTAACCTTTTTATCCTATAAAAAATGATTCTAATTCTGAATGTTTAACGCCCTTACTACCAATGTTTTTCAAATAATACATAATTTCTCTTTCTTGATATGGCTGTAATGTATCAATTGTGAAAGTTATTTTATGCTCACCGTTCTTTTTAGCTTTCACAAGTTTGTGATCCAAGTTTGAAGATATAAGCTCGAAAGAATCTGGAAACGTATCAGTAACACTTACATCATTCAGTTTTATATTGGATCCATTTTTTGCAACAATATATATTGCAAACTCATCACTACTCCTCCCAGGAAAGATTTCTTTTCCAATCATTAATTTACGACGTCTATGAGATATTTTTATCGTAGATTGATCCATTTTTGATAAATCGTCCATAATAATGAAATATTCATCTTGATTAGATTCCTGATATTTTGGATAATATGAATATACTTTCAATGGAAAATTGTAAGCTTTTTTATAATCAGGTGTAATAGCTTTAAGGGGATATTTTAATTCTAGGAAGTCTTCTATTTCTATAACAGATTGTATACTCCCACTCTTCAAATTAATATTAAGTTCTATAAGATGCTCATGTGAGGGATCATCATCGTCAGGAGTCATAATTAATTCAATATCTTCTAGATCTAATGCCCCTGAAGATCTATACAATTCGTATTTTGAAATATCTCTTGGAGGTAAGAAATCTTCAGGAATTCTTTCCGTAATTCGAAGTCCTTTAATTGGAAGTGTACCTCGATTATTTATAATAATTCTAGAATTTATTGTAGATTCTTCAAATGATTTTATTTCTCCTTCTGCTAATTTCTTCTTAATATGTACGCTCGCAATCTTAAAGTTGTTCTCATCAAAAATAGATGATACCATTGAATGTCCTTCTGTTTTATAATCAACGGAATATTCCACTTTTCTTGAAAAAATAGGTTCTTTCTCATCAATGAAATCGAAATACGTTGATGTATACTTACCTCTTGGGTGAATTATTGTATCTCCGTTAGAACTGAAATTCAAATCAAGTATTTTTTTAGATTTCGATTTATCATAGATTAAAATCGATTTCAGTTTCATTTTAAAGTCACTATGGTTTTCAAATATAAGGGAACACTGCCAATGATTTGGAGCATAATTTTTCTCAGTTTTCTTAATAGCATGCATAGCATGCGAGTAAGCCGAAAAGTGATTAATCTTTACACCGGAGATGACCTTTTGTGGTAAAGTGAATGTCAATTCTAATTTTCCTGTGGTGATATTTTCTTTCTTTTTAGGGAATATTTTAGTGAAGATCGTTATTTCTGCCTTCTCACCCGGTTTTAAACTATGTAATGGACATTCGACAAAATTCCTTCTGATCTTAAAGTCTTTACTTTTATCGCTTTCAAACTCAGTATCATAAAAATCTTCTGGAAAATATTTCTGAAACTTAATTTCTTCAAGAATTGTATTAGACACATTTATAACAGATATTGAAAACTTAATTTTGTTTTCTCTCTCCAATAATAGTAAATAGTTTTTAAGTCGTCGGTTTTCCCCTAGATTTGAATCTCCAGTAGGTTGGATATTTAGTGTGATATCTTCAGTTAGATTTTCAACATTTTCATATACTTTAACTAAATCTGGTAATTCTTCTGAGCTTATAATTTCATACTTTAATACTTTATTTGAATTTGGTTCAAAGATACCTAGTTCAATATTATTTTCTATATCTTGATTATTAAATTGAGAGCCAGAAAATTGTAAATTTGCATCCCATAGTCTGTCTTTAACTGAATTATTAAATATTGAAATATTTCCATTACCTTGAACAGATGTTCTTGTTCCATCATTGCTATAATGAAAATCTAAAAATTCTTCATTTAAAATTAATATTTCAGAAGCTGTTGCAACTGAATAACTTGATTCGATTTTTTTATCTCGATATGATTTTTCAACTAATTTTCCTCCTTCCTTTATAGGAATACCAAGAAAATTTGGACTAATTCTTGTTTTTAAATCATCCTGATCAACTTTTTTAAATCCCATTTTATTTTTCCTCCATCTTAATCCTTAATTGATAATTATTTTAAAAAAAAAATTTAAATTTCTTCTTGATAAAAAATTTTCATTTTGTGTGTTATTTTTTTTAGGTAAAACTTTTTGAGCTAACAAAGAAATAAAAAAAAATATATTTAAAGTTTTAGTTATAAGAAAACGTAATTTTAAAACGTAAGATTATATTTCTGAACATAATATATTTTTGAATACAAATAGAACTCTTGTGTGGAATTATTTAGAGCGATTGGTTGATAAAAAAGATATGTACTCTCATCCTTCAAGAATAATAAGGTAACCCTCAGAGATTGCGTAAAGCCTTTCTAAGTAAATTTGTTGTAGTGAATATTCTCCATCATACATCTTGCCTAAGCTGAAGTTCTTTAATGATAAGGTAGTTTTAGGGTTGAACTAGGAAGAATATCTGGATACCTCAGGTTTACTAAGGAAGAATTAAGCGTCAATTTTGGAAAGGAATTTAAAGGGATATTATATTCAAATTTAATTTTTCCTAAATTCATAAGGTGGGTACTTAAAAGGGAGGACATCAATATTTTTCTCCTTAATGAGATACTCAATTTCTTCAAACGGGACATAGCCATGCCTTTTATCAATTGATAAGTATTTTAGTTTTGGAAGTTTATCGAGTTCATTCACAATAGAAGTGACCTTGGTGTCATCAAGCCATAATTCCTCTAAACTAGTGAGATGTTCAATGCCTTCTAATGATTGGATTGGATTCCGGTTAAGTACTAACACTTCGAGTCTAGATAAGTACTCCAATCCTTGAAGTTGTGTTATTTTATTACTTTTAAGATTTAATGAACGTAAATTAGTTAAGTTATCCAGATTCTGAATCTCTGTTAATTGATTAATGCCGAGAGACAGTTTTTGTAAGTCGCATAAATTGTCTAATCCTTTAATCTCTGTGATTTCGTTTATGCTTAAATTTAATTGTTGTAAATTGGAAAGATTTTCAAGACTTTGGATTTGGGTTATTTTATTACTCGCTATAAATAGTCTTCTTAGATTAGTTAATGAGTCCAGATTTTCAATTTTAGAGATACTATTGGAGCTTAGAAACAATTCTTGCAAGTTTATAAGATCTTTAAGCCCTTCTATTTTAGTGAGATTATTCCCTTGGAGCTCAAGTCTGCGAAGGGAAACAAGTTTCTCAATTCCAAGAGCATTTGTAATAGATCCAAGACTAAATCCGCCTAAATCGAGATACCGTCTTCTGGGATTGACATTTACTTTTTCATAATATCCATATTTATGATTAAATCTTTTAATGCGTACAAACTCCATGATCTAATGTATTATATTTACTTATATAAATATAATGACTGTATCTTTTTAATTAATATAAATAAAATATTATTATTGCGGACGTTTTCGGTCCAAGCTACCCTCATAGCTTAATAACATTCTTTTAAACACTTCAGGTCCGAGTGCTATCTTTCTTTGATTTTCGTCTAATGGAGGTGTTAATGGTAATCGCATCCTATTATCCATGATATTCAATAATTTGGCGGCATATTTTACAGGACCAGGATTCGTTTCAATAAATAATATTTTAAATAATTCATACAATCTCAACTGTTCCTGTCGGGCAAATTCCCAATCTCTTGAAGTCATAGCTTCTGTAAATCTAACTAATTGGTTTGGGAAGACATTGGAAGCTACACTAACAACTCCTTTACCGCCAAGAGCCATAATATGATATGTCATGCTATCATCCCCACTTAGAACGATAAAATCATCGGGAGTGGTTTTGATTATTTTTGTAATTTGATCAATATTACCACTAGCACACTTAATTAAATTAGTCCCATGCTTCTTTTGGAGAGAAGAAATAATATTGTCCACAGGTGACTGGTTATTTTTCACTATTTACGACCATTTCTATTAAGCTAAAGTGACTCCCAAATCCCTTGCAAGTAATAATAACACTCGTTCTTTTGATAACGATCTTCTCACTCTAGCTTGTTTTTCTCTTAATAATTCCTCAACTTCTTTCTTAAAAAGTCCCGTTCTTTTAACTAATTCAATGATTAACTTCTCACACTTCTTCATAATCTACATGCTATATATTATTTATTTTTGTCGTTATGAAGTTATCATAGTCTTCCCTATTTAAGATTGCCCCCTCCCATAATCTTCTATAAAGCATTATAAAATAATTTTTTTAGATCCTTGAAAATATTGAAAGAGAGGGTTAAGAACTAAATATTTTAAAAAAATAAAACAAAAAAGGAAAAAAATAGAATTTAAGTCTTCTTCAGTTTTTTACTTTTAAAGATTGCTACGATGGATAGAATACCAAGCAGAAAGAATAGATTATATCCTGGAATCCCTCCTCCATCTTGAGTTGAAATTGGACATTCCATTAATGGAAAGTTGTCTTGACTTCCTGCATAACCAGTAATATTATACGAAATATCACCAATTCCATCACCATCTGCGTCTAAACCTGTATAATCGTCCCAATAATTTCCCATAGTTCCATTATCCCAATGATTATTCGAACCATCATCATAAGCATTCAGAGTATTATTAGTAAAACAATTGAGATTTATATTGTTATTAAAAGAAGAAAATTCAATATATACCCCGTTATCATGGTTTTGAGATATGATGTTTTCCGAAATGGTATTATCACTACTATACCATAAATCCACTCCGTTTTCACTGTTGTTATTAAAGCTGTTTCCCAAAATCTTTCTTTTCTAAGCCAACATTCACACTGATATCCATCCTTTCCCAAGCTATGACAACGTCAACCAGTTTCTTCATCGAAATGGTAACTTAGTTCATGAAGGCAATTTTTCTTCAATAAGGGGATAGATTAGTTTAATTAATCTAAATACTCAGAGATCCTATTTCTTTAAATAGATATTGCATCTTCACTATGTTGTGTAGATATTATATTTAATACATCGATAATGAGACATATTTTGCCTTCCCCGGTAATGGTAGAGCCCAGAATATCGCGTGAGTCTGAATAATTTGATTTGAAAGGTTTCACTACTACATCTAATTGTTGTAACTGTTTATCTGCAACAAAAATAGCCGAGCTTTCTTCGTCTCTTTGACACCATATTGCTATTCTCTTATAAGAATTTGTAGTATTCTTATCAACCATTTCTAGATATTCATCTAAATAGATAATTGGTATCTTTTTTGAGTCAATTCTGTAAAATTGCTGACTATCTTCATATTCTACCTGATTCGGGTTGAAGAAATAAATTTGTTTTATGTTTTCAGTTGGAATAGCAAATAGATCATCATTAATCTGAAATAATTGAGCTCTTAATATTGCTCTTGTAAAAGGAACTATTAACGTAAATTTTGTTCCAACATCTTTTTCTGATTGAATGATAAAGTCACCACCAAGTTCCTTAATTTTTTCAGCCACAATTGCTAATCCCAGCCCTCTACCTGAAATAATATCTGCTTCAGCAAGCGTAGAAAAGCCAGGCATAAGAATAAATTTATGAAGGGCTTCTTTACTAAGGTCTTTTGTTTCAGTTTCATCATAGTATCCTTTCTTGACGACTTTTGATCTTATAATATCATAATCAATACCCGCACCATCATCTATCACTTCGATATAAATTGAACCTGCTCTTCTGAATGTTTTCATTTTTAATGTGCCAAATTCGCTCTTCATTTTTTTTACTCTTACCCTAGGCAACTCTATTCCATGATAAATGGCATTCCTGATTAGATGAACTAATGGAGAATTGAGTTCTTCTAATATTTTCCTATCAATTTCAACATTTGTTCCTTCCAATACCAATTTTATTTTTTTACCGGTTTCATTTGCTACATCCCGAACCAATCTCTTGTATTTTCTGAATGTTGACTCGACTCTTACTAATTTTAATCTGAATAATATTTCTTGAATATCTAAAAAAGGTTTATCCATTTGATCAAATACTCTTGAAATAGTTCTCTCTTGCTTCTCTTTAAGAAGCTGGCTTATATGATTCTTCATTACCACCAACTCACCAAAGTAGTTCATTAGTTCTTCTATATATTCAATATTTACCTTTACATTTGTGATTTTAACGGTTTCATCTGAAAAATCATCTACTATCTGTGAAATTCGTTGTTCTTCCTGGTGATCGTCTATTTGATCAATAATCTCTACTTCCGGTTCGTTATAAATAGGTTTAGGCCTCTCAATTTCCCATTTTTCTTTTAACTCTCTAACAACTTTTACAAATTTTTCAGTTTTTAATAGAGTTATAACAACAGTTTCAATTTCAAGAATTTCATCAATAACGTGAGATATTTCTGATTTATTCTTTGTGCTTATAAAAAATATCTCAAATTCATTGTTCAGAGAAGCCTTTTCCAAAGTTTCAGGTGCAGGATTAGTCCAACATATTTTACCTTTTCCATTTAAGGCTCTAAAGATTATAAATAATCTCACTTTTTTGAAAACACAGGTTTCATCCAGTCGAACATATATCTTATATGTCTTCTTTTGTTTTTGTTTTGCAATTTGAGAAATCTCGTCTATAGAAAGTGTTTGGATAAATGTAATATCATATTCATTTTCAAAGTTCTCAAAACTATCCTTGATATCTTGAACAAAGGTTGCATCGATATCACTCATATCTCCCTCTTTCACTCTTTTTAATACGCTTCTAAGTACATCGAGCGATTCAAATAACATATCGACAAAATCAGATCTTTTGCTCATTGGAATCCTTTTCTCTTTTGCATTATCTAAAAAAGATTCAAAATGATGACAAAATTTTGATAAATTGTCAAATCCTGCCATTGCTGTAAGCCCTTTTAATGTATGAAACGTGAAAAATAGTCCTTGGATTGGTTTAATATCGTCTGGTCTTTCTTCTATTTTAAATATTTCCTCTTCGGTCTTTTGAATCAGATCTTCAGATTCACTTATAAATAACTTAATATCTTCTTTTGATGACACTTAATCACCTTCCTTTTTTTACTGAAATTTTGACTACTTCTTTTCAGTTTTCTTATTTTTGAGTATGCGATCCATAACTTCTATGATTTGTTCACTTTTGAACGGTTTTTGGATAAAATCCTTTGCTCCTTTTTTTGCCGCTTCGAGGACAAGCGCTTCTTGCCCAAGCGCGGACACAACAACAATCAATGCTTTTGGATTGATTTTTAAAATCTCTTCAGTAGCTTCGATACCGCCTTTTTCTGGCATTACTAAATCCATAGTAACCAGATCAGGGGATAATTTCTTGTACAGAGAAATTGCTTCAACTCCATTTGAGGCTTCACCGATTACTTCAATTTGCTCGATTTTAGAGATGATATTTTTAAGCATGTTCCTCGTAAATGCAGCGTCATCCACGATTAAGATTCTCTTTTTCTCATTTTTTGACATTTTTTTATCACTCCTTAGTTTATTAAATTTTTAACTCCTTTTTTTATTTGATTTTATGATACTGATGATAAATCTTGTTGGATCCTAAATTTCTCTACTTCGTCAAAAATCTTGGTTAAATCAAGCACCACTCTTGGCCTATCCTTAAAGTTTATGATACCCTTAATAAAATCTATAGCAACGCTTGTTTGAAAAATAGGACTCAATCCAACAATCTCTTTAGGAAGAATGTGATCGATTGAAACTATCGAATCTACATAAAATCCTATTAGATCAGTATCAAGCTTTATAATTATTATAAACGTTTTTGATGAACTTACATCCTGATTGAAAGAGGAGTATTTTGATTCATATAACATGTATTGATCCAGATTCAATTTCTTTTTCAAATTAATTATGTGAATAATTTCTCCCCTGTAGTTATAGATACCATCTATAAAATCCAGGCTTTTTGGTAATTTTCTTATTTGACCTGCTTGAATGATCTCTTTCACATCAAGAAGATCAATAACAAATTGTTCCCATCCAATTTGAAAAGTTAGGATTGAAACTTGGTCAATATCTTGGTCATATTCTTGTCTTTGAGCCATTTTTTTTACCACCTATTCTTTAAATTATAAAATATTGATTAATATTACTCTCAAATGATGAAAATGGAGTCACATCTCCATTAAATTCTTTTATATAATCTTTATACTTGTACAAAAACTCGTCGGAGATTAAGTACATATATCTTTGCAACAAAACGCTCATATTATCTACCAAAAAAGCAAAAATGACATTCCCTTTGCTTATTACGTAGAATTGTTGATTGCCAAAATTTATTTCTTTTAGTTTTGCTCCTGTTTCTTCTCCGATTATTGTATTTGAAAATGAAAGTAAGGCTGAAATGAATCCCCCGACGTGAACCTCGTGTTCTGCGATATCAGTCCGATTTTTATTAATCTTTGATATAAATGGACTTCCTGCTGATCCGATAATAAACATTGCTATTATACCTTGACTTTTAGGGATTTCAATATGGGATTGAAATTCATGTGTAATTTCGGAGAGCGAAGCTTTGGATTTGACTTTCTTATTTATCTTTTTTGATAAGAAATATAGCTGTGGAAAGTTTACTGATCTCTCTTTTTCTTCCATGTATATTATAACAGAAATCTCATTTTCGATATAACTAAAATACTGTATATAAATCGTGAAATCTTTTAATGGTATAATAGAGTTTCCCTGTTTCTTCGTGATTATCTCTTTTTTATATAGTTCAATGATGTTCTGGATCAACGGAACTCCTATACCCTTCTGATATGTGATGTCAAATTTACCTTCTGAATTAACATCTGAAATTCTCAATAATCCATAGCCAAGCATTTGCAGTTTTTCTGAATTATCGGTAGTATTTTGAGCTGTATTCATTGCGATCATATTGATTTCATGCTTTTATTTTACACATTCTTTTTTTATGAATAATGAACATAATAATTTTAATGTCAAAATTTTGAATGCCAAATTTTGTTTTTTTTATTTTTTTTACACTATTCTAAGTTTTGAACTAAAAAATTTATAACAGTGAATATATTTAAACTTATTTGAAACCAAAAGATGTTGCTCTAAAATTGAAACTAAAATATGTTGCTCTAAAATGAAAAACATCACTCTGACAAAAAAAGACTATAATTTTTTTCTATTACGATGAAGAAATGGTTTTTTGAGAAAGATTTAAAAGTTTCAAAAAAATTACATATTTGGTAAAGTTAAAGTTATGATGTGCATACAAAGCATAAAAGTATGTACAAAAATAAGGTTTTTTGTACACATATATACAATATAAATATAACTAGTAACAAATATCTTATAGGAACATGACGGTACAGAATAATATTAATCATAGTGATGAAGATCTTTTAGAAGATATTCTAATTGTATGTCCAAAATGTAAAAAAAAAAAAATTTTAAAAATTCCTAAAAAAGTAATAAACCAAGCAAAACAGTTAACGACGATATCAATTCCAAGTCGTGCTGTCTGTGAACATAGTTTTCAATCGTTTGTTGATAAGAACTTCAAAATTAGAGGATACCAAAACGTTGATTTTGAATTTAATCATATGGAATTTTATGAAAGCACAAAATCAGGTTTAGATGATCAGGAAGATACTGGCACTCAAGACCAAGATTTTAGTTCCTCCCCAATTTTTCAAAAGGTAATTCAGTTATTAAGAAATTGTGTAGATGATAAAGAAGTATTAGGGAGCGGTATACTTACGTTACAGGGGAAAGTACTTTATTCTTCTCTTCCGCAAACAACACTCTTCAATACAATCAGGGAATTTGAGGTAAGAAGTGAAAAGAATTTAGTAAACGTAAAGAAAATGTACTTGGAATTAGAAAACAATGAGAAATTTATCTCTATCTTTATGGAAATCAATGAAATGAAATTCAATTTGATATTAATGTTTTCATTTAGAACCAAATTCGGTATGGGAAACCTGAGAATAAGAGATTTATTAAAAAAGATCGAGAGGCTAAATTAGTAATTCTTACTTAAACATAATTTATTAAATGAAATAATTGCATTCCTGTAGTTTCTTATTTTCTATTCATTTTAAAATTATTAGGCGCACAAAAGGTATCAGCTTATTATTTAATACTCAAAATTAACTTGATTTTTTACCCACAAAATAGAAATTCATGTAATTCATGATAAACTTCATAAATGTGTGTAAACAAGTTTTTGTAAAACACTAAAAAAGAAATCAAAATTGTGTTTTCATAATTATTTTTGCCACAAAAATAATAAGAAAAAAGTAAATCAGATCTTTTTGTATGTAACGACGTAGTTTTAAAAGATAAACCGAAAACATTTATATTTATGGAAGAACAAACAAATTATGGAAGAATAAATAAATATTAAATTAGAAATTTTTAAAATAAATGGAGAGTAAAAGAAATGTTAGCAAATGAGGATAAGATTAATATGGATATAAACAATAAAATCCAACTCGTAAAAAAGGTTTTAGATGATGTTTATGAGATTTTAAAATTATTTGGTCCATTAATGACACGGATGCTTGAATTAGAAGAAGCAAAGAAGTATAAAAACGATGGGACTTTTGAAAAAGCAGCATTCTTATTTGGTGAAATTTCAAAACATTGTAAGGAAATAGAAGGAATTGAAATACCTTCAAATTCGTTCTTAGAAAATTTAGGAAATTAAATTCCCCCCATAATCTTAACTAAGCTTATAAATTTTATACTTAAAGCCTGATAAAAGGGTCGAGTTGTATTAAAATTAGAAATGCGCTCGCCGGGAATTGAACCCGGGACGCTGACTTGGGAAGCCAGCATATTACCACTATACTACGAGCGCTATATTGTTAAAAAATCATGAAATTTCTGATAGTGTTAACAGAATATATAATAGTATAATTAGATTTTAAAATTAAAATTTTTTGAATTATTTGTATGACAGTTTTTCGTATCGTATGTAAGAACAATCGATTATTTCGATATAAATATAACTGTATATCTTTATGTATCATATATTCTTAATATCTACCTTTTAGTTCTTAAGGGAACTTATTCCCGCATTTTAAACTAGGTTTAAAGGAGGATATTTTTAAAAATTGTAGCTGAAATTAAATTAACATCAAAAAAATATAAAAAAAAGCAAGGAAAATTACGCTGCCAACTGATCCCAACCGAAAGGAAAAAAGATTAAGGAAATCAGAAGAAAAATATAAGCTGATTTTAGATAACGCAAATGATTTAATTACAATCATAGATGAAAAATTTGTGCCTGAATATATTAATGAAAAAGCTTATTTTGATTTATTAGGATATACTAAAGATGATATTATTAGAAAGAGTCCTTTAATTCCAATACATCCAGACGATCTTAAAGAAGCTATAAATGCCTTAAAACATGGATTTAAAACAGGGGAAGGAAGGATTGAAACGAGAGTGAGACATAGGGATGGTCATTATCTCTGGTTAGAGAACAAAGGAAGAGTTTTCATTGATGTGGATGGAATAAAGAAAGCCATCATAATTTCAAGAGATATAACTGAACGTAAGGAAGCAGAACTGAAATTAAGAGAATCAGAAGATAAATATCGTAATTTAATTACTCATCTTACTGATATTATTCTAGAAGTTGATTTAAAAGGTATAGTAACTTATGTGAGCCCTCAATGTTTCGATATTATGGGATATCACCCTGATGAACTTATAGGAAAAAATGCCCTTAAATTCATTCATAAGGAGGATGTCTTAATAATTGCTGAAGCAATGAAGAATGCGTTAAAAACAAAAAAATTGATGAAAGTTTTTATTTATAGGCTATTACATAAAAAAGGAAGAGAAATATATGCTTCAGCGAGAGGGAAATATGTTAAACTCAACGGTAAAGAGAGCTTTATTGGAGCAATAAGAGATATTACTACACAGAAAAGAATTGAAGACAACCTAAGACTAGCAGAAGTAAAATCACGTTTGATATCAGAAAATGCTACTGATATAATTTCCATTATAAATAAAGATTTTGAATTAGAATACATAAACGAAAATCCTCTTTATAAGTTAGGTGGGTATACTGTCGATGAATTGATAAATACAAAAGGATTAGAATTAATACATCCTGATGATCGTAAAAAAGTAACAAAAATGTTCTTACAAACTTTTAAAACAGGTGAAAGTTCTGTGGAAACAAGGATTAAGCATAAGTTAGGACATTATTTTGATACAGAAACGAACGGAAAATTATTTATTGACAGCGATGGTGAAGAGAAGTTATTGGTTTTTAGTAGAGACATAACAGAGCGAAAAAATGCTGAAAAACTTATTAAGGCAGAAAATAAGGAATTATTGGAGTTAAGTCAAATTAAAAGTGAACTAATAACCAAGGCATCTCATGAATTTAAAACTCCATTGAGTTCTATTTATGGTGCATCTCAAATTCTTTTAAGTGATTTTAAAGACCAACTAGGAGAAAATGCCTTAGTATTTGTTAAAATGATTCATAGGGGAGGACAAAAGTTAAAACAACTAATCGAAAATTTACTTGATTTACCTAAAGTAGAATCAGGGAAATTGACTTTAATTAGAAATAAAGAAAACTTATGTGAATTAATAAAAGAATGCATAAGTGATTTAGATTATTTGGCATATGAAAGAAAGATTGATATTTCATATACACTTCCTAAAGAGCTAAATTTGGAGATAGACGGAATTAAATTTGAACAAGTCGTCAATAACCTTCTAACTAATGCTATTAAGAATACACCTCCTGAAGGGAAAATTATTATCAATTCTAAAATTACTGATAAATGGGTAGAGATATCTTTTAAAGATACAGGTATAGGACTAACCAAAAAGGAAAAAGAACTTTTATTTCAAAAATACGGAAAGATCAATAGAGATATTAAAAATTTAAACATTGATGTTACGGGTTCAGGATTGGGATTGTATATTTCAAAAGAAATTGTAGAACTACATAAAGGTAGCATTTTAGTTAAATCTATGGGAAGAAATAAAGGATCAACGTTTACAATTCGTTTACCAAATCTAAGTTAAATTAATTCTTCAGATTTTTATATTATTAATTATAATCTTTAAAAGTCAATTTCTTTTTATATAATATAGTTGTATATTAACGTCATTAATATAGAATTACTAACAAATCCATACACTATTAATTAAATTAATAATTTCATTTCTGTATTGGCCCTTATGAAAAAATTGAATAGTCGACTTAACACTTTTCAAAACACTATTTCGGGGGGCGTGTGGGGAAATTTATCAATTACTGCGGGTATTCTAGGGGATATAATTGCATTGATACTGTTTCCAGGATATGATTTTTTGAAAAGGTCCGTAAGTTTTTTATGTAAAGGTCCAGGATGGATATTTTTCCAACTGGGTACGATATTTTCAGGGATATTTGCGGTGGGGTTTGTTATATATGTAGTTCGAACATTTGATGATACAATTATTAGTAATAATATGAAAAAATTGGCACTTTCATTTGCTCTTATTTCTTGCGTTAGTTTTATTTTTTTAGGGATTTTCTGTGGAAGTAATCCGATTGTTGCTTTAATACATGGAGCTTCTGCTGTCGTGAGTTGGATATCTGCAATATGCTATATCGGCATATTCAGCTTTTTAATGATGAAAGATTCAAAATATTCAAAATTACCGGTTTATGTTGGCTTTAGTGTCTCAATTAGTCTTTCTCTCATGATTTTATTGTTTATTCTATACTATATCCCTGGTATGCAAGGAGTAGTACAATTTTTACCCCTATTAGAATGGTATAATACTTTTGCATTGACATTTTGGTATTTCGTTGCATCTACTTATTTATTGGTTAAAAAGATTTAAAATATTAAACTAGACTTACTTCTTCTTAATTTACTTCAGTAATTTTTATAAATGATATAAAGTACGCTTTTATTATGAATAAAAACAATTCGATTCTGGGCTTAATACTTCACATAATAATATTTTTCATATTGTACTTGATTCCATTTAATTTATTATCCGGAACCAATTTAACTTTGGGTCTAATATTAGTGTTAATAATTCATTTAACAACTTTTTATCTATTGTACCGTTTCATGTTCAATAGAATACCAGTTTATATATTTGGTATTGGAGTGTTTGTTATTGGATTTTTAGATAATGTTGTCGCAATTATATTTTCTCCAGAATATGTGATGTGGGAAAAATCTATAAGTGTTTTGGGAAGCTATCATCCTGGTGGAAAGATTATGAGAATTGGATTAATAATTTCCTACAACCTAGCAATTCCATTTTTTATAAAATTTGGTAAGGCATTAAAAGATGAAACTATAAATGATAATCTAAGAAAACTCGCAGTTGCATGTGGTTTATTTACTTCTGTAACTGCTATGTTAACAGGCATTTTTTCAGGAATAAATGAATTTATAGGTTTATTACACGGTTTATTCGCACTTATGAGTTGGCTCGGAGGTGTAGTAGCTACTCTTCTATTTGGTTTTTTAATGTTGAAAAATTCCAAATTTACAAATTTGATTAAGAATCTTAGTTTTCTAATAACTGGGATCCTAATTTTTTATTTAATTCCATTTTTTATTGTTAACTTCTGTAATTTATTTCCGGAAACTTCATCTGTATATGCTGTAGGGCGATCTATCTATTTAATTATGCCTACATTCGAATGGATTGTGATTTTTAGCATATTATTATGGTTTTTATTTAATTCTATTTATTTATTTCGAGAGAATATCAATTAGTTAAAGGTGATAGCCTTTACCGCAGAATTTGAGATAGAAAAAAATGTAAAGATAGTTGATAAAGACGCATTAATAATAGTTGATATGCAAAATGATTTTATCCCTGGTGGAGCTTTACCCGTTGAGGATGGAGATTTAATAATTGAAGGGATTAACAAGGTTGCAACTATTATTAAAAATATTAGCGGGAATGTTATATTAACACAAGATTGGCATCCACCAGGACATCGATCGTTCGCAAGTGTCTACCTAGGAAAAAAGCCTGGTGATGAATTTCAATCCGAAGATGGAGCCATAGGCCCAATTCTTTGGCCAGATCATTGCGTTCAAGGGACTAAAGGATCACAATTTCATAAAGATTTAAAGATTGACTTAGCAAGCACTATTATTAGAAAAGGTACACACATAAATGTAGATAGTTATTCAGCATTTCTCGAGAATGATAAAAAAACTGAAACCGGGTTAGCAGGATATCTAAAATCTTTTGATATTAAAAGAGTGTTTATTTGTGGCTTAGCTTTAGATTATTGTTGCTATTTTTCTGCCATGGATGCTGTTGATTTTGGTTTTGAAGTATATTTTATTGTAGATCTTACTAAAGGAATTGATTTACCTACGGGAAATATCTCAAAAAGTCTAAAAAATATGAAACAAAAAGGTATAAAAATAATTAAAATTTCGTCAATTGAGACTAGCTTAGAAATTTAGTTTACAAGAAAGCTTCTAAATAATAAGAGTTTTTTTACATATTTCTTTTGTTTAAGTAATGAATACTTTTCCTTATAAATCAGTTTTAATTGTCTGTTCTGTTAATACTGCCAGATCTAGAATTGCAGAGGGGTTTTTAAAGGATTTTTTCTCAAAAATTAATTTAAATGTTGATGTAAAATCAGGTGGTATTTCTTCTCATGCTAGAGATGGAATGACAATATCGATGGATGCAAAATTAGTTATGGAAGAAATTGGTATTACTTTATCAGAAAATGCTTTATCTATTGACTTGAAAAGACATCCTAATTTAATAGAAGAAATAAATCTTATCCTTACTCTAACAAACAAGCATAAAGAAGAAATACATGACTTTTTTAATGTCGATAGTAAACAAATTTTAACCATAAAAGAATTTGCTGGAGAAAATGGAGATATAGAAGATCCAAGTATGAAGGAACTTGAAGGATTTAGGAAAGCGCGAGATGAAATTATTGATTGCTTAATGAAAGGATTAAATAAGTACGAGATATAATTATGATTGAGTATATAATAATTGCAATTCTTCAAGGGTTATTCGAATGGCTTCCAATCTCATCCTCTGGGCAAACATTTATAATAACATCCAATTTTTTAGGTATTTCTCCGGAACAAGCTTTTAGCCTTGCCATTTGGTTACACCTTGGAACTACTTTCGCCGTATTGGTAAAATTTAGAACTGATTTTATAAAGATTATCAAGAGTTTTCTGCCAAAAACCTATTTATCAGAAGAAATCGATAAAAAGAAAAGAAATTGGCTGATATATGCCACGTTAGGTACAGGAATAACTGCTTTACCACTCTACTTTATTTTCAAAATATTGATTTCGGATGCATTTACCTCAATTCAAGGAGATATAATTACATTAATTATTTCTGGGCTATTGATCATCACAGGTATTATCCTACTTAAAACAAGAAAATTATATGGTAAAAATTCTTTAGAAGACATTCAAATTAATTATATACCAAAAGATAGCTTTTTATCAGGTCTTATTCAAGGTGTTTCAATTTTACCCGGTATTTCCCGTTCAGGACTAACAGTTTCAACTATTCTTTTAGAAAAATACGAGCAGGATCATGCATTAAGACTAAGTTTTTTAATGTCTGTTCCTGTTGCTATTGCCTCAATTATTGTAGATATAATTTTTGGTGAAGGCTCGATCCTGAGAATACTAAATCCAATAATTATTATTAGCATCACCTTGATTTCCTTTTCAATTGGTTATATAACTATGGAAATCTTACTACGTTTAGCTCAGAAGGTAAATTTTGGGTATTTTTGTATAGCATATGGAGTAGTTGCTTATCTAATTATTGTGCCATTTATAATAATTTCTTAGAGATTTAAGATATAGTTCTTAATATAATCACTTAAGTCATTCTCGATGTTGGGTATTCCTCTAAAACTTGGAAAATCATTTAAATCAATTAGATAGAAATTATCTGAATTAGTTGGTTTAACTAAGTCAAATCCAAAAATCTTAAGATTTAATTCTCCAGATAGAATTCTTGATAATCTCAAGATATCTTCTGGGATTTCAAATCTTTCCCTTTTAATCAAACGTACATCAATATTCTCCGGTTTTTCTCTTAAGTATATATAAATGGGATTTTCTCTTTTAATACCATATGCTTTATCACCTATTACATATATTTTTCTTTCTATACCATCGCATTCAATAAATTCTTGAATATACACATCATAGTATAGGAATTTTTTATATTTTTCGCAGAATATATCAATATCATCGATTTCCTGAACTAGAAAATTAAATCTATTATATTTATCATGTTGATAATGACTTTTAATAACTATAGGTAATTTATCTAATGCCCATTCCTTAAATTGACTCAGATCTGATAGTGATCGATTCCACGATTCTGGTATTAATACTCTTTTTAGGACATCTTGATGATTAGATAACGCTTTCCTTAAGGCAAAATCAAGGGCAATTTTATTCTTACACATTAAAACTGTTTGTACATCATGGAAAACAGGGATATTATGGATGCTCGCAAAATGTAATAAATCGACAGAACATTCATTACGGATTTTAGCTATTATCAAATCAGCGTTTTTAAAAGAATTTGGCATGTTTGAAAGGTTAAAGTATTCCTTTGTTGGATCATGAGTTATCACTTTAAAATCCTGGACTTTCAATAATTTTTTTACAACAAGTTTGATAACTTCATGATCTAGCTTAACGGAGAATATAATCTTTCTTACCATAATCTTAATCAATAGTAAAGTAAAGTGAGAGATAGATATTTATTTTATAAAGTCTAATTTAAATTAATATTACTTCTATAAAGAATATTTGGGGATGTTATATTGACTAAGAGAGAAAAAGCTTTTAACAAATTTTTACGGAATCAAATTCTTTTAATAGGGTTACTTTTTACTGGTGAAACAATTTTTGGATTCTTTGAGCAAAATTATTAGTAAAAAAGCTGAAAAATTAAATATCTAAAATTTTAATAAATATAATTTATCTTTTTAATTAGTAAATATATCTATTCCTTATTTTAATATGATTTAAATATTATAATTTAATAATAAAGAATATCATGACAACCAAAATTGCAATAAATGTTGTCTATAATTAATTTCTATAAAATTTAATTAAATTACTCAATTATTCTCAAAAATCAAGAAAAATGTCCGAAAGGGAAATTCATTGTGCACTTATTGGGATAGGGGATGTTGCAAGTGCTTTAGTCCAAGGAACTGAAAATTACAAGAAAAACCCTGATAAAATAATTGGATTGCTACCAGAAATAACCCAATATAGTATTAATGATATTAAATTTGTCTTAGGGTTCGATGTAAACTCAAATAAAGTCGACCAAGATTTGAGTAAAGCTATTTTCGCTGATCCGAACTGTAATATGAAACTATTCCAGCCCAATTTCTTAGACGCACCAGTTTTAAAAGGCTCAATAATGGATGGTTTAGATAGTAACATTAAAAATATTATTCCAGTCAATGAAAACCAAAAACCTGTTAATGTTAGTGAAGAATTGAAAACTAGAAATGTAGATGTTGCTGTAATTCTACTTCCAACTGGCTGCCATAAAGCAGTAAAATTCTATGCTAATGCTGCTCTTGACGCTGGAGCTTGTGTTGTAAATGGCATGCCTTCCCCGGTTGTTAGAGATGCAGAAATCGTTGAGAAAGCAAAAGAATTAAAACTTTCCTTAATAGGTGATGATGTAAAA
The DNA here is from genome assembly GCA_019057775.1 of Promethearchaeota archaeon. Next base: position 14,874 of record JAHLWT010000148.1, on the reverse strand, counting down.
TCTCAAATTGGGGCAACTATTATCCATAGAGCATTAACAAATTTATTTCCAATGCGTGGTGCTATTTTAGATCGTACTATTCAGCTAGACTGGGGAGGTTGTTCTGATTTTTGCAATTTATTAACACCCTTACCTGATGGAAGATTACGATATGATGAAGGTAAACGCCAATCAAAAACGGAATCTGTTATTGCAAATCTACAAAATAAGGATACTGTAGAGTGTCAAATTTCAGCTGTAGACTATATCCCATTCTTAAAAAATCAAAAAGAAGCATATATGAGGTTAGAGGGACGAATTTTTGGTGGTGCTTCAGTAAGAATTGATATTACAATGTTTGTAGAGGATGGTAATAATTCAGCTGGGATTATTGCTGACTGTATTCGGGTCAGTAAAATTGCTAAAGATAGACAAGTTGGCGGGGTACTTCAATCAGCAAGTTCCTTTTTTGCAAAAAATCCTCCTGATGGAGAGCAATTAGAGGATTTTTTGGCTAAAAGAAATTTGATTAAGTTCATTCAAAATAAAAGAGAGCGGTAAAGTACCAGTAATAAGAACTTATTTGAGGGTAAGATATACTTTTGATATTAACTTCTTGCTTTCACAGCAGTTCTAAATAAAGCTTGTCGATTAAATATCGTATTATATAAATAATCGGATAATAGACTGATTGCTTCTGGAATCCTTCGAAAACTTGGGAAATCATTAATATCTACAATATACGGGTTTCCATCATTATTAACAATATAATCTACTCCAAAAGCAGACATTCCACTTTTTCTTCCCATCCTCAGTATTCTTCTTTTAAATTGTTTATCAATTGGAACTCGAATATGGACTAATTCTAATGGTGTTAAATTTTTTTTTTGTCTTAAACGGTTGTGAGATGTTATAGAAACAGCCCAACGATCAATAACATATACTTTATAAATTATATCAAACTTGCCTAAATACTCCTGGAAAAAAAGGTCTTCTTCATTAAAGTTGTTTATTATTTCTTTAAATTCTGAAGAATTTTTAGCAATTCCAATAATTCTGTCATTTTTTGGTAAATTTGGGATGTTGTGTGTGTCTAATTTAACTATAATTTTAACCCCTTTTTCAATAGCTATGCTTGCATCATGAATGGAATAATACGATTTTGGAATATTTAATTTCTTACACTTTTGTTTTATAAATTTAAATGTTTCACTTCTATGCTCACACATTTTAACAGAATTTAAGCTATTTATTACTGGTATATTAGGTGCAATTTCATTAATCGTATCGTAGATAGCTTGATTAGAGTCACGGGATAAAAGTTTAACAATAAAAAAAGAAAATGAATATTTTCTCATCTTCTTTTTTAAATACTTAGCGCAAAAAGAATTAATATCTTTCTTCAAGAGATTTATAATTGCAATATTGTAGTTCTTATTACAAAAATATTTTATTTTCTCGAAAATTTCCATATCTCGATTACAAATGGCGCCAATGTAGATTCTATTTATTTTATTTGCCACTGTAAGAATCAACACTATAGTTTGATATCATATATGGTTATGTTTGTATATAAATGTAATGATTAAACAATGCATTAATAAATCTAAGAGTAATTAAATATTTCTGAATTTTTATTTGATTTTATTTAAATTAGATCACTATTATTTATTAAATATCATAAAAATACATATTTCCTGCTATAAAAACTACATTTTTGGGTAAAAATTGATAAAAATCGGTTTAATTATTGATAAATATCATCTGGATTACAAAGTCTCTGAATTCTTAAAATATATAAAAAAATTAGCAGACATTAAAATATACGTTGAGGAAACATATTTGTTTCGAAGTTCTAACTCTACTTTCAATGAGAATATTTTTTTTGTTAAAGCTAAAGGCGACTTGATTTTGAGTTTTGTAAAATTAATTGAAGAAAAAACATCAATTCCAGTAATAAATTCATATAAAGCAATTTGGTATGCTATTCATCGATTCCTTAATAGTACCTACTTAAGAAAAGCAGGAATCCCTATACCAGATTTTTCATTAAATCCTAGTGGAATATTACCTCCATTTAAAGATTATATAATTAAAAACATTGTTGATCAAGGACAATATAAATTCACTCCAATAATATTTGAAGAAAATGGGAATACAAGGGTCGCGGATAAAAGAGCATTGGATGAAGTTGATGGAAAAGAACATCAATACAACTTTCTTTATTATCAGAAATTTATCGAAAGTAAATGGGAATATAAGATTTATGGCATTGGTGAAAATGTATATTTTTATAAGCAAATACCTGTCTTGGAGAACCCAAATAAAATAGAATCTAGGCAGGAAATAGAAAGAATTTCAGAATTAGAAGAATATTGTTTAAAAGCAATGGAAGTAACAGGTTTAAAACTTACCTCACTAGATTTTTTAAAATCATCAGATGATCATTTTTATTTAACTGATATAAATTGCACTCCGAATTTTAATTATATTAAAAATGGCTATAAAATTGTAGCAGACTATTTATTGGAACAAGCAAAAAATTAACAGTGAATTGAAAATGAATATTGGTATATTATCAAAGAGAACAACGATGTTTTCAGGAAAACTAAAACAATATTATGAAAATAAAGGTTTCGATGTAAAAATTTATACTTTGGAGAATCTTGTCATCAATGAGACTCTTTTCAAAAATGATTTCTATGTCCTAAAATCGAAAGACTTATTTTTTCTTTACGCTGCTTATTATATTGAGGCTAAGAATATCCCCGTTATCCCGAGTCCTACTATCTCTTATATACTGAAAAATCGTATAGAATCTCATTTTTTAATTAATAAAGCTGGGCTTAATGTTCCCGATTTTTATATGGGGACACCAGAAACCTTGAAGACGACTTTTCAAACACAAGATTTTCCTTTAATTTTAAAACCAATTATGGGTTCAGGAAGTAGAGGTATTATTAAAATTAATAATAGTGAAGATCTAAATTTCAATCATGAAAAAATACTATATCTTGAAAAATATATTATAGGAGAACATTATATTGTTTATTTTATCGGTAGTGAGATCTGTACTTCAATAAAACCACCATTATCCAATGAACATGCAGATATGAAAAGAATTAATACTCCAGATGATATTAAAGATGTAATTAAGAAATGGCGGAAATGTTTAAATGGGAGTGCTTTATTCGGGCATTTAGATATAGTAAGGGAGAAAGAAACTAACAAACTATATATCGTAGATCCCGGCTCATTTCCTCAATTCACTCGGTTTCGAGGAGATAAAAACATTAATCCCACTGAAGCAATAGGCGATCTCATTTTAAACAAGATAAAAAGAGAAAGCAATTTGAAAATTTGAAGGATACCCTTCAATAGAAATTTTAGAAATTTCTCAATGGAATGAAATAATGAGTAGTCAAGAAGATATTACAGATTCACAGATTTTTAAAAAGCAAAAAGTTAGACTATATAAAATAAAACATTTCATTTTTGATTTTGGGGGGGTTTTAATAGAAAAAACTTTTGTTTTAAAAAACTTGTTTGATATGATTGAATGTGATTTAAACATAGTTCTCCCCCGTATGGGGGATCCTTATTTGAGAAAACTTAAACGAAATTTAAGTTCTGGAAGAAAAACCTCTCGAGAGTTTTTGGAAAAGATTTTTAAGAAATATTATTACCCTAATCAACAAAAAGATGGAGCGTTACCACCTAAAAAAGTTAATGTTGATTATTACTTAGAACTATGGTTTGATTTATACTCTCAAGTTGCACTTATTTCCTCAGAAATGGCAGAAATTATTGAACGCTTGCATCAAGCAGGGTATATAGTAAGTTTAATGTCAAATACACATGCAATTCATGCTAAATCAAATTTACTTAAAGGTTTCTATGATTATTTCGATAATTTATTTTTATCAAACGAAATCGGATTAATTAAACCTGACATGGCTAAATACAAGTATGTCTTGAAAAAATTAGATACAAAACCCAAAAAATGTGTTTTTATAGACGATAAAATTCGAAATTTAGTTCCTGCCAGGGAATTAGGATTTATAGTAATAAGATTTGAATCATTTGAAAAGTTTCAAGGACAATTAAATGATTTAGGAATCGGAAATATAAGTAAAGAGCTACGGCATGAAATTAAAAAAAAATATAAAAGATATAAGAAAAAGAAAAAAGAATATAAAAATGCCAAGAAAGAATATAAAAAAGCAAAAAGAGAATATCTAAAGAAGAAAGATAAATCTTTTAAAAAAAGAATTGAATTTCAAAGAAGACAAAATCAGTATCGTAAAAAGAAATCTGAATATAAAAAAGAAAAAGAGAAGAAAAAAAAAGAATTAATATCGAAAATTAAAATAACTTAATGAAAAAAGAAATAGGAGTAGTAGTAAGTATAATTATTTTTCTTCCTCTTTTACATCTTCTTGTTTATTATGTTCCTCAACTTTCTGCATAACAGATTCAGCTGGGGTTGGTGGTAAAGGGATTTTTTCAAAAATTTCAATGAATTTCACATCATCAATTTCCTCCGTCATATGTGATTGCAGATCCATGGCTAGTCCGAATTTAATGTATGTTAGGTTCTGAAAGAGGAACATTTTTGGAATTGTAATCTCAAGAGTTTTATCTTTTTTACTATAATTAATTTTAAATTCAGAGATATTTTCTTTAGGGATTCCCTTATTTAGCATAAAGTACTCGATTTTATCGTCAAATTCTTCTATTTTATCAACAATTTCTAGGTTATAGTCAACACTTTGACCCGCTAGGGGGTGATTATAATCAACAATAACTCTACCTTGAACAATACTTGTTATAGTTCCTCTCTGAGTCTGACCTTGTGATTGTTTAACGAATTCTTTCCCTATTTCTGGATTTTTTCCTTCATTTAATTTTCGGAATTTAGCAATACCAATTCTCTCAATTTTTTGAGGATCTCGTTTTCCAAATGCCTTGGAAGGGGGAATTCTCACTGATTTTTTCTCGAAGTATTTCAATTCTTTAATAATTTCTGTAAGACCCTCATTTACAAATCCACGTTTTCCCACAATTACAAACTCAGGAGTGTAGTATCCTTGTTGAGCTTGCTTTTCATCAAACATCCCCGCTTTTTTAGCGTCCTCCTCTGATGAGACTCTAAAAATCTTACCTTTTTGCGTGCGAGCTGTTATTTTGACAAGAACAAAATCTCCTTCCTCTACTTTTTTATTTTGTAATCGAGCTTTTTTCTCTTCGAGTTTTCTTATCTCTTCCTTAATTTTCTTTTCTTCTTCAGCTTCTTTTATTTTTATATCATCAGTTGCTTCTCCTAATTCTGATTTACCTGTTTCTCTTTTCATTAATTCTTTTGCGTTGCCTATCATCTTTTGAGCTGTTGCTTTTCCAATACCTTTCAGTTCTATTAATTCTTCTAATTTAACCTCAGCTAGCTTTTCAACTGTGTCGATTCCTGCGTCCTTTAAAGTCTCTGCTTTTTTACCAATTCCCTTAACATCTTCTAATTTAAGAGCCATAATAAGTCATTTATTTTATTTTATCAAGAATAGAGTAATAAAAGTTAATTTTAACAATATTTGATTATTTTTAGATTTTTCTAATAATGAGAATTCTCTATGATACGGGTTTATATAAATTTCCTAATTTTTTAGCATACATCTTTGCTTCACGTATTTCATCAGATGGGGGTCTTCTATTTATTTCTTCATAATTAAATGCCTTATACTGAGGTTTCCAGAGAATTCCTTATTTATCTGCATAATCTCTTAGGGTCTTTTTTACTTACAAGGATAAAATAAATTATTTAGAAAAACGAATTGAAAATATTTTTTAATAATGGTTTAAATGGAGTAAATATGAATTTACCAGAAATTCTACAAAACCGAAGAAACACTTTAATGAAAAAAATGGAAAGTGGTGTAGCGATGATTACAAAATCGGCTTCTTCGCCAGATCCATTATTATCTGATAAAAATCTCCAATACTTAACTGGAAACACTGATGACGATACCATTCTTCTTCTAGCCCCAAAGGGTTTAACAATTGAACTTTTTGAGACTATGCGAGATCCTGAATTAGGAAGGGGTAGAATTGTTAATGAAGTTCTTTTTTTACGCGAAATTAGTGAGAGAGAGAAATTTATTGATGGTAGAAGCGAAGCAATCGAATCTGTAAAAGAAAAAACTGGTATTAATACCATTAAATCACTCTCCAAATTTCCAGAAATCTTGATTATAAATTTAATGCCAGAGTCCATTTTTTGGGGTAATATTGCCACTAAACCAAAACTCGAAAAACCTATTACACCAAATAACATTAAAATAAATGAAATTCGTCAGCGATTTCCTTGGATTCAATTTAGAAATATTGCGCCTCTTATCCATCATATGAGATGGATTAAAGACCCTTATGAAATCGAATGTCTTCGCCACGCTTTTCAAATACATTCAGAAATTTTTGAAAAAATTATGAAATCTCTCAAACCTGGAGTTAATGAATCTGTAGGTAAAGCTATTTATGAATATGAAATTAATATTCGCGATCCAAAATCAGTAGATGGCAACTGGCATGATCAATATAAAAGTAATATCACCGTTGCCGCGGGAAAGAATAGCGCTATCCCTCATTATATGGATAACAACCAAGAAATTAAGGATGGAGATCTCGTACTTATCGATGGAGGGGTGGAATATAAGGGATACAGTTCAGATATTACAAGAACATTTCCTGCAAATGGGAAATTTACTGACAGGCAAAAAGAGCTTTATACTATTGTTCTCGAAGCTCAGAAAAAAGCGATTGCTACTATGAGACCCGGAACAACCCAAAGAGACGCCCACAATGCAGTTTATGAAACCTTTAAGAAACATGGGTTAGACCAATATGGATACGGGATATGTGGGCATTCAGTTGGATTAAATATCCATGATGCTAATTCTTGGTATACCAATGATGGTCCTTTTGAACCAGGTGTAGTTATAGTAATCGAGCCATTCATCACCCTCCCTGAAGAAGGAATTGGAATTAGGATTGAGGATGGTGTATTAATTACTGCAGATGGTGCCGAAATTCTCTCTGGACCCCCGAAAGAGATCGACGAAGTAGAAGCCTTATGTGCGAGAGATTAAAAACGATACAATATTTAAGAGACAGGTTTCCAGAGAATTCCTAATTTATCCGCATAATCTCTGATTTCTTGTATTTCTTGTGAAGTAGGTCTACGATTTATTTCAGGATAAAAAGAACTGCGGAATAATGAAAACCATATGGAATTATGTAAAATATTTTTCTTTATTTTCCTCAATTTCTTTAATCCCGTTTTTATTAATTATAGCACCTACTTTATTTAGATGGATTAATTTTTCCTTGTATAAACCATTTAAATAAGTTGAAATATATGAGGATTTTTTTGGTTTCAAGATTATATTTAATTCTTTTCTAGTCATTCTTTTTGGAAATTGATATAGAATTAACAATAACTCTTCTTTAATTATTAATCCTGTTTTAAGAATCATTATTTCCTTATTTTCAAATTTTTCAATAGTAGGTATTTTCCTTTCCATGATAGAATTAGTTAAAATTAAGGAATCTTCTATAGAAATATTGAGATAAATTATTATTAATTGAGACATTACCCAGTTGCAAGAAGTTATAACAAATTCAAAATCTATTGAATCTGCATTAGTCATTTTTATATGAGCTACTCTTTTTTTGTTCCTAATGGAAAAAATAGCCTTCAGAACTTGTGGAATAACTGAGTATAACATTTCTTCTTTAGCAGAAGGTTTAGGTAATTTTTGCAAATCTTCATAAAATTTTCCAAATGTAATCTTGTTTAAGTCGATTTTTTTTGATGGATCAGAAAGCTGTTTCAGACAGGCAATACAAATTTCACTAAATTTAGCAGCATGTAATATTCCTTTGATAACATCTCCTAACCAATAAGCTGACTTAGATTTTTCAAACTCAAATAGAAACTCTTTAGCAAAGGATTGACCAAATACTTCTTGAAATTTTTGTATTAAAATTTTTTGGCTCATAGTTGATAAGGCTCATCTTCTAAGTACGATTTTAACATTTCAATAGCTTTTTTTTCTCCGGCATATGTTAACTGCATTGCAGATTTTGGCTTATTTGCTGAAAAATACTTCATATAGGATTTATTGCTATTAAGTAAATCCAATCGATCAGAGGAAGTTCTGCTATCCTTCAAAAGAGGTTTTCCAGCAAATTTCTTCACATCATACACTTTTTTTAATAGAATCCCTAATAACATTAATGTTTTAATTTGCATACTTTTCCTAGTTTTTTCCCTTATAGGAGTACAAATTCTGATTCCTTCTTTTTGAAATTCAAAGAATATTCTTAGCTTTTCTTCATCTATCTCATTATCTTTGGCAAAAGAAACAATATTTTGATTCAATTCATCCGTATCAATTGAGATTTTATCAGATATTTCTTTTGTTATTTTACTTCTAAATTTTAAATCAAAATATGAAGTATTCTCGATGATATCTTTCAATAGCATAATACCTTTCTGGAATCCCAGAGTTGTAATCCTGTATGAGGTTTTATTACTTCCTATCGCAGCCCTTTTATGAATAATGTATTTAAAATAGTTTTTCAAAGTAGAACTGAAGTTTTCCATATTTACCCCTACATTTTTTAAGCTTTTTCTCAATTCAGAGGAATTAATCTCATCCAAATCATAAATTAATTTGTTTATTGTAAGAAATAATATAATTGCTTTAACGTGACTTTCACGATTTGTTGATCCTTTCCACCCCCTCAATAAAATAATCTCGTTATCTACTATATTAACAACGGAATATAAATCATCAATAGTTAAATTATACTTTATAATTTCATTTTTCAGTGATTCTATTTGAAATATTTTTTTAGTTTTTTGAGATACTACCTCTGAAGTTAATTTTCTATTATTTTTTTTTATAGATTTCACCTTTTTTGAAGGGATAATGGTATTTGTTTTCTGTTTAAGTAGGTATTTTTCTGTTAGGTGATTTAATTGCTTCTCTATTTCATAGAATTTAATTGTATAGGAATTATTTTCTATACCAATAATTTTGTTTTTGACATAATCCCCTAATGGTCCAGATATGGTTGTTTGAGCAATTTCAATATTTTCACTTATATTTCTTGAAGATATTTGTACTTCTTTGTTAAGTCCTAATTCTTTTGAGAAATAGGAGCCTATTAGATAGATTACAATTTTTTCTTTTACAGTAAAGGAGAATTCTCGTGAAAAAATGATTTTACCGGATTTACTTTCTATTTTCAGGAAGGGTTTTGATTTATCAACTAATCTTCTTAAGTCTTCAAGTGTACATTCCTCATCAACTAAGAGGTCTTTTAGTATATCGAGTTTCTTTTTTTCCATTTTATCATTACTCCATTAAATGATAATTGATAATCTTTTATAAGTTTTTTTATATTTTTTTAATAGTAGTTAAATAATAAATAAATAAAATAATAATTTCTCCTCATTTTATATGGATGAGGTAATAATAATATAGTAATATAGTTGATTTAAAAATCAATACTTCAAGCCAATTTGATTCATTTGGAATATACAACACAAATAAATTTGATAGTTTTAGAAAGGAAAAGAAAAATTATGAAAAATACTCCTAAAACTGCTAATCTTTTGGTAAAAGGATACTATCAACAACACGCACTCTATGTATTTAAAAGTTTTTCAGCTCTCTAGGATCTTCCACTCTTAGTTTTATTAAATACTCCTTTTTTCTTTTGAAGTAACAAAATTTCTTCTAAATTATTAAAGTAAGAGGGATATGTGAAATTGTGATTTTAATTCCCCCTAAACAATGATAGAAAAAGAATGAATATATCTGAATCAAAAATCTTCTTTTGTAAAATTCCTGGCCATCGAGTAGTTAGAGGCTTTTCTTCTTCGTACCAAGTATTGTATCCTAAGTTATGAAGCCATTCTAACTGCTAATATTCAATATTTTCCTTTGAAGTTAAAGAAAATACTAATTTAAGTATTAAAAATCAAAATTTTATATCCAATAATTGCTTTTAAATTTAAAAGATAAAGGACAATATTTACTATATCTGTTTTGGTTTCATTTATGTCTTAAAAAATATAGGTGTGATAATAGTTACTGTAAAGATTTCATTAAGGATTGAAGATGAATTTAGATAACAGAAATGAAAAGAATATAGAGCGTTCAATATATTGGACAAAAGTGAATCAGGATGTATTTAATTTAATTAAAGAGAAAAAAATTGCTTACATAAAAGAATTACAATTATCATTAGAAGCTAAATATGGAAGCTTTGATATCGGAAAATCTGTACGATATCTAAGTAAAAATGCACCTATAGTCCATTTGGAGACATTGGAGTTGAGAATTAAGGGATCGGACTATAAATTCGTTTATCGAAAAAAAGAGAAAAAAGCTATTATAAACCAAGTATTAGAAGTGAAGAAGAGTTTTTTAAAAAAATTCAATCCCATCACATTTGAATTAGGAAACTGGGCAGATTCACAATTTTATCCGAGAGTTCTTAAAAATGAAGGATTCATTGTAGAAGGTGTAAGAACAAAAACTTATAATTTAACAGAAATAATTGGTGATATTGATATTATACTAACTCCAATTCCATTATCTAGGTCTAAAATCTTTATTGAAGTAAAAAACAGCTTATCTGTATATACTAAAAGGAAACTCTATAAGTTTTTCAACTATTTAAGGGAGTTTGATATAGAAATCATCCCTGTAGTCATCGCAAGAAAGATTTTTGAAACACCTAAAGAACTTTTGATTGAGTATGATGGAGCATATATAGAAATGGAAAAGTTTTTAGTGAGACATAATTTTGCTGATTTATCAAGACAGTATAATGATCTCATAGCAAATGTAACGAGAATTATTCCTGAAAGGGTAATTCAACCCGATATTAAAACAAAATTAAGTAAATTAAAAACACTGAAAAAAGGATTAAATTTTTCTCAGTTTAATTATTTTAAAGATACTCCCATATACGAAGAAAGTATAGATGATTCCTATAATCACGATCCTCGATAATTGGAATGAAGTTCCCAACTTGCATCTTAAATAAAAATGCGGGATTTTTTACTCATGATTCCAAAGATAATTAGCTTCTAAGAGAGATTAAATAAATAAAATTATGAATAAGATAAATAGATGGAATTTAAAAATTAATCTTGCGTTCTTTACAACGATCTTTTACCAATTTTAGAAATTCAGTTAATAAATCTTCCTTTTGATTTGGAATTTCAAAATCATAAGTTTGAGACAACCCTTCTATATATTTTATAATTCTAAAATGTCGATGCGCACCAATTCGAACTGATAAATTCCATTTGTGCGGTTCTATCAGCATTATCCTTTCTTCATTTTCTTTAATATATTCCATTTTTAGAGTCTTTCCGATATCGATCTCACCAATATCTTCCAATAAAGTTTTTATATCTATTATAATGAATCCAAGATTCTTTTTCGAAGCCAATCTGTCATAAAATTCTTTGAATTTGTTCTTTAATTTCATCTGTTGATGGTTTAAATTATTTTCATTCTTAACAAGTCCTGCTTCTTTTTGATTTTGCTCATTTTTTTCTGTATTATGAAATTTTAATTGAGAATTTGATAGATTATTACTTTTCTTTAGATTCAAAGTTTTGTTAATAATAATAAGTGTGGACTGATCTTTTATTTCTATATCCTCATTTTTTATTTTTTTATATAAAACCAAGAGTGTTTTTAATATCCTGTTCACCTTATCTTCCCAATCTTCTGCAAAATTCTTATCCACAAGTCGTAAAAATTGATGTACTGTCCAATTCCCGAAATTTTGCATTTTCTTCAATTCAGATATTGTATCTTGGTTGATTGAATCTCTGTGAAAACGTTTGAAATCTTTATCTTTTAAAATATTTAATAAGGCAATCAACTGAGAAAAATCTCTAGCCCTATTTTGACTCTTCAAGAAGTAGAGCGATTTATGCTTATTTTTAAGGCCAGTTTGAAAAATGTCATATAGTAGGTTTTCAAAAAGTGTTCTCAATAAAACTGGGAGAATTCTGTAGAATTTATCATCATAAGCAGAAAGGTTAATTAATTCTATAAATTCATTATATTCTGGTAGTTGGTAATCTTTCGTATCAGTTTTAATAAACAAGTTTTCATAATTGAGCTTATTTTTCTGGTTTTGAGGTAATTCAACTGCATAACTATCTTCTTTTGTAACTTCATCATTAAAATCTTCATATAACTTTCGAAACTTTGGAATTCCTAAATTTCTTTGGATATCAATTAAAAATAATTTAGGCAATTTTTCCCAAAGAGCCCTAATTTCAAAAATTGGATCACAATCATATCTTTTGAAATCTAAACTAAATTTTTTTTCAAAAATCCTATTATCTTCTTCTATTGGGCTCGGATCGTCTTTTAAAATAAAAATATCTTTACTACCTTGCAAGGAATTTTCAGAATAATTTGGATTAGAATAATTTTTAAAGAATAATTTAGTTCTCTCAAAGATCTCATGGTAAAGAACTTTTCCCGACAGTATATCTTGATTATATTTCAGATCGCTAATTTTCATATAAATTGGGAACAAAATCGAAATATGTAAACCGTTTTGATTATTAAATCCATCAAGTTGCAAGGTTCGGTTAATAATATTATAAATATTGTCCTCACCTAAAATTAAAATTTCTTCGTTAAGAAACTTTTTAAACTGATTATGATGTTCTTTTTTATCGGGAACATTATAATTAAAATGGATAATACTATTTTTTTCGATTTCCTCTTCTGTAAAAAAAAATCTACCTCTAGGATTTGAGAATAATACTTTAAATTCATCAATAAATGATGATTGAAATTCATTATCTATATCATCATAAAAAAACTCATCACCATCATCTATATCAATATCCTCAATTTCTTCATATAACTCAATAAGTTTATCTTCCCATTTAGTTATTTCAAGGATTTTATGCTGAATCTCAAAATTTTCGGTTTTGTATTTCTTTAAATCTAAATCGTTATACTTTTGCTTTATATTACTTTTAGATTCATTGGAAAATCTAAATATCGAAATAATTCGGTTCCAGCTATGACCTTTATTGTATACAGCACTTCTAAAATCAATATTTTCATAAGAATCTTTAAATAAATCAAATATTTTATAAATGTTGAGATTTAAATCCATTTTCTTATCTGTTATTCTAAGTTAAAAATTATTAACATGTAAGCTATTTAGCTGATATTATTTAAAATAAAATTTAATCTAAAGTAAATAAAAAATTAAAATTTAAAAATTAAATGTTAATTAAAAGTATTCGATCAGGAGAATCTTTTAAAATCACTCTTGGTAGCACATAAAATTGGATTAAATGTATAAATTATCTTTCAAATAATAAAAGTGAATTTTAGATTTTTAGGTATTTTAAATAAGTTTTATTATTATCAATATCCATTAAACTCAGATTAAATATATTAATGACTCTTAGTAGAGATGTCGATATCTCCAGTCTTTTGAAATTTTCTTTTTCTTCAGATAAAATCTCAAAGTTTTTAGTTTTTTGGATAATATAATTTCCTTAAGTTCAATATTTCTTCAGTATATTTTTCTACACTTTTAAAGCAATTTTTAATCAATATTTTTAAATCATCTTCAGTTTTTTCTTTCCGAAAATGAGCCTTAGGATTTAGATCTTGGTATAAACCTCTATATTTCTCGGAAAGTTTTACTATTGATGAATTTTGAATAGAATTCTCATCAAAATCAGGATCAGGACCAATAATTCCAAAAATTACCTCATATTTTTGATGTGGATTTCCGTTTTTATTACACCAAGGCATTTTCCTAATTTCTTCTTTTGGTGCTATATTTTGTAGGAAGACACTTATGAACTCTCTCATTCCATGGGCAGAATAGATTATATCCCTTAGAATGCCTGAACTATGAAAAACTTGCCATGCTGATTTTAACTTTTCCAATAAAAATGGATTGATTTCTTCTAATAACTGTTCAAGTCTACTTTTTTTTTCTGAAGGAGGTATTAATCCATGAACTTCTATGATACTTGTGAAGCGTAGGTCATCTCGATTATTAATTAAATATGAAGATAGTGAATAAGCTCCAGAACCCACTTCTGCAGTTACTCCAGATGCTTGTGCACCACTTGACCAAGAAAGCATCTCCTCTTGGTGATCTATGTAGTCACCAGCACCATATATTCTTGGTCTTATAAATTCATCACTATATTCCTCATCATAAATACCAGTTACTCTCAATTCATTAGAAACACCAAGAATCCAATCAATATCATCAAGGCTTTTTTGATAATTATACTTGTTTTGTTTAGCAATGCTTTCTACCTTGGACCATTCCAGGTACTCATTTTCTATTTTGCTTCTTAAATTTTCAAGTTTAAGATCTAGGTTTTTTTCATTCTTTTCTTCGGTCATATCTTCATGCCTTTTTTATCCTTGTTTTGGAATTCAATAGTACAAATCTCCATAGGATTTCAAGTTGTTTTAATTAAAAAATTGTTTTGCTTTTAATTTTTTTCAAGATATTCATTATAATAAAATTGAGTGACTCCCATACCATTAACTAGTATATTTTCAATTATTATTTTTGCATTTTTAGACTTTTTAAAAAGAGTATTGAAGGAGTTAGAATTACTCATACTATTTGATATAGCGGTATTCATTAGTTTTAATACCTTTGTAATTTCTTTTTTGACTGTTTCTCCTACATTTAAATATGATTGGAATTCTTCTATGGTTAAAACGGTCACTTCAATATCCTTTTTATTTGCTTCACTACTAACAACTTTTCTAATATTATCAATATGTTGGTTGC
>JAHLWT010000147.1 GCA_019057775.1 Promethearchaeota archaeon | reverse complement strand
AAAAAGAAAGAGAGATAGAAAGAGAAAAACAATTAAAACAAAAAAAACAACTGGAAGCTGAGAAAAAGAAAAAAGAAAGAGAAAGAGAGTTGAAAGAGAGAAAAAGAAGAGAGAAAGAAAGAGAAAAAAGAAAGACAGAAAAGGAGGAACAAGAACGTCAGGAAAAAGAACAATTATATCCTAATCTCCTTGAAATAATATCTAATTTAAACTCTATTTACGATGAAATAAGAATCAATGATATAGAAAAGAAATTACCTGAAGAAATTAAAAAAGGTTACCGAACATTATTAAAGAAGGACTTAATAACGCTGGTTGAAGAAATGATACTTAATGGTGATATTAATGCTCGAATTAGAGGAGATTTTTTGACTTTTATTAAGAAAGACTTGATAGTAAAACCCGAACAGCAAATATTTCAACACAAAAAAGATGTACTTATTTCAAGAGGAGGAAATTGGAAAATTGATAATAACCAAAGTGTTTTTTATTACAAGGTAAAAGTAAAAAATAATTCTAAATTTGTGCTTACAACTATTCAAATACTTCTAACATCAATTCCTAGTGGCTTAATCTCTCACTCTGATAGATATATGATTGATGTTTTAAATCCTGATACATTCGAAAGCCCCACCTTTAAATTTAGTGCTAAGGAAAGCTGTGTTGGGGATTTTATTAAAGGTGTAGTTATTTATGCCGATCCAAAAGGTAACCCCCAGACAGTACCCATTCAACCGTTTAAAATTAAATATGTATGTAATTTACTTGTTCCAAAATCTATAACAGAAGAAGATTACGAGAAAAATATACCATCAATGCATGAACAAAAGATCTCTTTTAACTGCAACTTACCTCCCAACGAATTAGCGCCCGAAGTTTCTAAAATATTACAACATAATAATTTTTATTTACTTAAAAATCTCCACGAATTTAAAAGTCCTGATTTTAGGAAAGTAAAAGCGTATGCTGAAGGAAAATATGATAAAGAAGATGTTGCAGTCTCGATTATAATGCAGAGCTTAGCAGATCATACAAATAAATTGGTTATCAAAGCAATGAGCAATAAAGAAGAAAAAATCATGGATTTATTGAAAGATATCAGCAAGAAGTGTGATACATTAAAAAGTAGTACAGAAATAACATTTCCAGTTGAATTATTATGTACTAATTGTGAAAACCTTATCATATTAACAGACTATATGAAATCAAAAGAAAATACTATATGTGAGAAATGTGGGCAAGAGATAAAGATTTCTAGACTTAGTTCTTAAAATTCAATAATTAAGAATATTAGAGCATGTTTTCATTTAAAGATACAGCCTGATATGGTTATTTCTCTCGGAAGTGAAACTTTTAGCTTATACCCTATGAAGGATGGGATTGTTAAAAATATTATCTCATCTTCGAAGTGTGTGTCAACCTGCTATGAACTCACAAACAATTATACAACCATTAACGAATAAATGAAGAATGGGAAAACCTTTAAAAAATTAAAAAAAAATCTGGCAAAATTAATGGGTTTCATCTAATCTAAAATACTAATAAAATTTCTGAAAAATGGTCTTGCCTAGTCTGCTAATGAATCTAAAATCATCTTACTTAAATGATTTAATCTGATGGATAAGCCCCTCGTATTTCCAGTTCTCTTTTATAAGTTTCTATCTGATTTACTATAAATGCCCGAGGTTTGTTTTTAATGAGATGACCATATACTCTTAAGTGGTCTTCTAATAATCTTACCGACAATTGTAACGTCTCTATTCTTTTTTGGATCTCATTTCTCACCCCTCCTTGCCTTCCTCTGTTTTGATCAGTTCTATATCTTGTTGTGCTATCTACATGAATAGAATCCAATTGATTTTTATCAAGATATTGTAAGTAACCCTCATTTTTCAGATATCTTTTCACAGTCTCGTTTCCACTTTCATAGCGCTTCGCAATTTCTTCTCTAAAAACTTTTTTGGCTTGAAGATCTCCTGCTGAAAATAGCTCTTTCAACAAGGGAAAGGCGATATTACTATGCAAAAGGCGAGTGTCATAATTATATTCATAAAAAACCTGTAAATTTGAACTATGCCCAAGAAATTCAGCTTCAGGAGAGATTTCATATTTTACACCCTTTTGACCTTCTTGAACATCCCACTTTAACAGGTCAGCGACATCATCAATGGAATCAATCTCTTCGTAGTCCTCAACCTCATCGACTGGAATATTTAGTAATAGCTTCTTGCAGATAATAAAACGTTTACCTGCAACATATATCACAGAGTCATTATTTTCTAACCTAACTTCCAATAAATCGTTAATTTTGAATCGGACAGGAGAGGTCATAATATAACTCTTATTATGCGAATTTTGTCTAGATAACAATAACCCAAGCGAATATTTATAATTTATACTGAGTAAAAACTTTCTGAAATTTTTACTACAAGAAAGAAAAGACTTATATGCCTTTATTTAGAAAGAGTTTAATACAGAAATTATAGACGATCCACAGACGAGTATTATAAATTAATGTCAGTAATTCTGGATGCATTATAAAGAACTTAAAAACTTTGAATTGTTTATTCAAATCCGAAACTTAGTAAGCTTTATAATTGATTGGTTCTTTGCTATTGGTATGGCAAATGAAAATTCCTTT
>JAHLWT010000146.1 GCA_019057775.1 Promethearchaeota archaeon | reverse complement strand
AACATCGAAAAGTAAGGACTTATCATAGATTTTCTAAAGACTACTTTTCTAAATTGTTTGATTTCCTTACGGAGGTTTAATTTCTCTTTAGATGGTTGATAAATCGAAGGAAGAAGTAGTGCTGTAGGTGACATGACGAATAATATAATTGCTATTATGAAAAACAAATTGTTTGCTCCAATTATTTGAGCAACTAGCCCACCTAACATGAATCCTATCAAATTAGAAAATCCGATGGACATTCCATATAGTGCCATCCCCCTTCCGCTCCGTCTCTGGGAAGTAGCGTCTGATATGTAAGCCATTGTAGCAGGTCCTCCAAAACCACCTCCTATTCCGTGAATTATTCTTCCAAATAAAAGGAAATAAGGGTCTTGAGCTAACGCATATAGAAGCATTGATAACCCATCTAAAAATATTCCGAAAGATATTAATCTTTTTCTGCCGAATTTGTCAACTAACCTTCCAAAGATTAAATTTGATGGAATATGGACCATGGAGTAAATTCCTACAATAAATCCCATTAATAGTAAAGAGGCTCCTAAATTTATCGAATACGTAGCAATTATCGGAATTACTGCATTTGAATCGAAATTGACCATAAAAGATAAAATAAGTGCTAAAAAAACATATTTTCTTCCAATGGTTAATGATTTTTGACTGGAACCTTCTACTTCTTTTTCAGAGTGTAATGTCATGACTTTTATCTCACAAACTTAATTATAAAAATTCCAACTTAATTTTGAAACAGTTATTCATTATCTATTGTTTTATTTATAGATGCTTAAATTATAAAAAAAGGTTATGGCGTTATTTAATAAATTAATATTGAGTCCTTACTTAAAACCTTATTTCATAGTAAATTCCCATTTTAGTTTCGATTAATTGTACTCAGTTAAAAAGAGTATAGGGATTCATAAACAGTAAGAATTTTAACGATTTCGAATAAATATTAAGTAGATTTAAATTTAAATTCTAGTATGTGATTTTGAGATGGTCCCCTCTAAAGGTCGTTTAGAAAGAGAGAAGAATACAATAAGGACAATGATTAAAATGTATTGTAAGAAGTCTCACGAACCTGAAGCGGAATTCTGCCAAGAATGTGCAGAACTTTTTGAATATACTGAAAAAAGGCTTAAGTTCTGCAGTTTTGGTGAAGATAAGCCGACATGTGAAAAATGTCCAATTCATTGTTATAAATCTGATATGAGAGAGAAAGTAAGAAAGATCATGCGCTATGCAGGTCCAAGAATGATCTATACTCACCCCATTATGGGATTTAGGCATTTATTTAAGAAATTAAAAAAATTTGAATATTCCAATCCCTAATTTATAACATATGAATTTATCTTTGCATTTTTTTCATTGATATTACTAAATTGCTAGCTTTATAGGCAAAGATTCTGTTTTTATTGAAATTCAATCTTTTTTTTAGCCATCAAATATGAAATAAGATGTATTTTACAACCTAATATTTTATAAAAATTTTAATAGACATTTAAGAATAAAATTTTTGAAAATGATCAAAAATTAAAGAGAATCTGCTGGGAATCGATCATTTGAATGTGCTTTTTTTCGAAAACCCATAATTTCAAAGATTTATTATTTTCAAACTGAAACTTTTTTTGGTAAATATAGTAAAATATTGAAACTATTATCAATAGCGTGGTTTAAATTAATCATTAAGCGATAATTTTATATAGTTGTATTGCGAGTTCTTCATTAGGTTAATATATTTAATACAAATTGAAAATAAAGAGATGATAATATATGGTTGAAGCAATGTTATCTGAAGTGAAACATGAGGAAAGAGTATCCATTCCTGAGTTAGAAGTGGAAGGTAAAGAACATATTGATCAGTATTTTAAACTTATGTTAGCAGGAACACCTCACTTAAAATTTTCTATTGAAAATAAAAAAGGAAAAGAATTATATTCAAATTTCTTGAACGTTGAAATGCGATAGAAATTACAGGAATTGAATATTTGCTTGCATCGGATTTGAATTATCCCCTTAATTCATAATTCCCAAATTTTTTTGAGTTCTCACTTAAAAAAACCTTTCTAAATTTAAGGAGGTAGCCTGAAAAGTAGAATGAGCTTAAGTTAAAATGTAATAGTTAAAAAATTGAGAATGATAATTTGGAATGGGGCTCAAACCTTATCAAATTTATGAAAATTTTAAAAAAAATACCGTTAATAAAAATGAGACAGTCAATCTATTAATTTCATTAATCGAGAATATTGATGATTGCATAATTCGAAAAGATTGTCTAGAAATTTTAAATAAACTGGATGTGAAACGTGAATCTGTATTCAAAGTTTTGGAGAATATTTTAATCTCTGACTTAGATGCAAACTTAAGAAGCATAGCCGCACAAATTATAGGGACAAGATTTTTAAAAAAAAGTTTTCTTCCTTTTCTTTGGACACTTCAACATGAATCTTCTTATATATGTTTAATTACAATCCTCAAATCTTTAGAGAATATTGCTAAAGAGAATTTTGCATCATTATTATTATTTCAAATGAAAAATGTGAGGAATGATGAAAATTGTATTAATTTAAGACAGGTATTAGCTGAAAATAAAAATGAACAGTGTTCTAATGTAGATTTATCAGAAATTCTTATCAACCATCTTACAATTAACTTTTTAACTAAAAAATTCCAAAATATCAACTATGAAATTGAAAATGGGCTCGTAGTTCGAATAGATTTTTCAAAAGTAGATGATCATATTATCTATTGGCGGACACGAGATTTATTTAGTGATCATTCAGATATAGATGGAATAGGAAATTTAAAAGATATAAAAGAAATAAAGTTTTTTCCTTCAAAATGGATATTTAACAACGAATTTACCTTTGAAACTTCAATAGCATTATTAAAGTCTCTTGAGAGATTGAACAATGATCCTGCTAAAAATACTCTTATCCTTGAAATCAATAAAATAGATGATCATAGGTTTAAATCAAGTATTAAAGAGATTTTTAAAAAAAAGGATCAGCAAATTGGAGATCTCTCAATTTCAAAATTATCTGATATTTTAAGAAATTATCTAACAATTACATATTTAAAAAAGAAATTTCCTTCATTGAAATATACTTTTTATGAAGGTGAAATTGTTGGAATTCATATCGAAGGAGAATCTTTAATCAAATTTCCTGAAATCATAAATTTATTCATATCGCTTCAGTCACTAGTCTTAAAGGAATGTAATTTATACACTCTTCCTCAATCTATTGGATCTTTAATTAATTTAAAAGTCTTGAATTTAGAAGGAAATAAGATAAAGATTATCCCTAAATCAATAGATACTCTTAAATCACTGGAAACTTTAAATATAAGTAAAAATCAACTCCAAAAACTGCCTGATTCAATTTTATCACTCTCTTCTCTCCAAGAACTAAATTTAGATTCCAATAAACTTAAAGAATTACCTAAATCAATTGGATTACTTGCTTCTTTAAAATCCCTTAGTGTTAAGGAGAATAAATTGCAGCAAATACCCTCATCAATTGGTAATCTCAAATCCTTAAATTCATTTAATTTATGTTTAAATAAAATTACAGATTTACCACAATCAATTGGATTACTCTATTCTCTTAAATACCTTAATTTAGATAATAATAAATTAGTTAAACTCCCTTGTTCAATAATTTCAATTTCTACTCTCAAAAATCTAAGTTTAGAAGGAAATAAACTCGAAACAATTCCAGAATCAATGGAACTTCTAAAATCCTTAAAGATTTTAAAGATAGGTTGGAATAGAATTGAAAAACTTCCAAGCTCGATTGGGTCTATTGCATTGCTTAAGTACCTACGGGTATCTAACAATAAGATACAAGAATTACCTGAATCCATGTGTTCACTCTCATTTCTTGAATATTTGGATGCATCGAGTAACAGAATTAAAAAAATTCCAAAAAATATAGGCTATCTAAAATCTCTAAAAATCCTTAAATTAAATGATAATCTATTAAAAATTCTTCCTGATTCAATTAATACACTTTCTCTGCTTGAAAAATTAAATTCTTATGAAAAGAAAATTGAAGAGCTTCCAGTGCAAAACTTATAAAATTTAAACTTAATTCTAAAAAAAAAGAGTAATTCAAAGATTTTCTCAGAATTAAACCAATATTACTGATAAAGTATAAAAAAGAAATTTTTTAATATTCTTCGTTCTATTTTTATTATGAATTAATTAACGATTATGTATATTTTAGAAGATTTTTACGCCGGATTGGATGAAAAAATAATTTATGGAGCAAAATGTTCAAAGTGTGAAAAAATATATTTCCCTCCTAAAATTCGGTGTCAAGATTGCTTGGAAAAAATAGAAGAACTTATAGAATTACCACACTCAGGAGTGTTAAAAAATTATTTAGAGAATCCTAATTCAAAACGACGTAAAAAAAATCAAGAATTATTTGCCTTAGTTCAAATTGATAAATCTGATACACCAGTAATCATGCGTATTTTTAATGCTACACCTAAAAAGTTAAAACCAGGTATGAAGGTTAAAGTAGTATGGGCAGATGGTAAATTAACTGATAGTCCTCATATTATTGGATTTGAACCAATTGATATAGAGTAAATAGATTTTTTCATTTGTTGGAATCAGTGGCTTAATAAAATTCACAATCAAGCAGAAGTTGAGAAATATCCATAACCTTAATCGGAGCATTATCTTCATTCGCAACTTGGAATAAATTGTTTTTACAGAAAACACATGAACTAACAAGAACTTCAGCACTTGTCTCAATTGCTTCCTTCAAACGATCTTCACGAATTCGGACCATGCAAGCTCGAGTTTCATTTAACCTATCTCTTCCAACTTCAACTGCGATATCACCATAGAGTGCTTTCACTCCCCCTCCAGCGCCACAACACCAAGACATATTTCTATTATGTTTCATTTCAAGTAATTTTACTCCTTCAATTCTTCTAATAAGCTCTCTTGGTTCTTCATAAACTCCACAATATCTCCCTAAATGACAAGGATCATGATATGTAATGAGTAAAGGATCGTCTTTTGTACGTTTAGTATATCTAATTTTTAGATTCTTTTCTTTTACAGTTTTTAAAACAAATTGCGTTAGGTGAAAAAGATCAAATCCAAGTTCATGACCAATTATTCTAGAGTATTCAAGATTCAATGTTGAAAAACAACCAGAACAAGAAAACACAACTTCTTTCACTCCTGTTTTGCTAATAGTTTCATAATTTTGTCTTACAAGTTCTATTGCAAGAGGCTCTAATCCTGTGCGAAATAGAACAGAACCACAACATCTCTCCTCCGGAAAGACTATGAATTCCACACCTATTTTATCTAAAACTTGACTTGTTGCTGAAACAAGTTCTTTATTTTTATATGAAGATGTACAGCCAATAAAATAACCAACGGAATAAGGACTTCTTCCTGTCTTAGGATCTACTCTTTCTTTAGCCCTTTCGTATGCCTTCGCTCCTTCTTCGCATGATTCACACCAGTTAAATCTATCTGGATGCATCTCAAGAAAGGGATTATTATTTACTTTAATTGAATTACTTATAAGTTTTAATTTTTCTGGCATCGCACCCTTTTTAACAACTTTTTCCCGAAAGTGCTTAAATACGCTCAATGTGTCAACTTGAACTGGACAAACTTCTGCACAATTACCGCATAACATGCAACGAAAAACAGAAGGTATAATCTCTTCTCTATCAAATTTAATATCTTTGCGATCTAATGCTTTTATAATCCTATTTCGGCCTCCAGCATAATCAGTTTCGCTAAAGGAGACATTATATACTTTGCAAACATGACGACAATACCCACAATGAGTGCATCGATCATAGGAGTCTTTACCCGCTGTAGGCTTAATGGTATTTTCGCGACTTGGGGATACTAACCCTGCAACAGGGGGTCCTGATGTAATCATATTTTTTAGCTCTTGATCTTCTTTTCCTTTACTCATTTATTTTTCTCTCTTCTTCTTTATCGCCTATAAATTATTACTATTCAATTTTTCAATTAAATTTAATTCTTAATTTTAATTATTATTTCACTAAATTCATTTTTACTTTATAATCATGGATTTTAAAAGATCTTATACAAGAGTTTAGCTGTCTTAAAGAGTAAAGAAACTCTCCAGAACTTCATCCTTGCTTCAATTATCCGATAAGAATTCAACAAATGTTTTGGGTCCAATTTATCTTTTAATTGTTTAATCTTTAACACCTCATCAGGCTTATATTTGAGCAAATAGAAAGTGTTAACTATACCTATTGTATAAAGTCTATCCCCTTGAATAAATGCTTGAACAGCTAAATCGTGTAAGAGTGCTTTTACAGTAAAAAATTCTCGTGGTCTACTTATATCAGAAAGGCCAAATATTTTTACTCGACTCCATCCTTGGTGTCCTGAAATAATATATGACGCAGTAGGAAATTTGTATTTCTTACTTTTTGTAATGTATATTTCAATAAAAGCTTCTAATCTTTTATCTTCAATCCAATATTCTTGGAATATTAAGTTCCTAGTTGAAAGGCCAATAGCCACTTCAGCATCGCTTATATCCCGCCACTTTTCTTTAAGATAAGTATTTTCTACTTCCACTACATCCATTTTTGAAGCCAGGTTTTTAGCGGTTAATATACTTTTTGCTGTTTCTTCAGGATCATCGTAAAATACTACCCAAACTAACCATTCTTGTTTTGGAAAATTAACATGAGAGTATTTTTCAAAATCTCTCTCTGAAATTGATAGGAAAAAAGGTATGTTCGGAAGTTCAACTTTAAGAGCAGAATAATAATCAGATGCTTCTTTAGCTGAATTAAATCCATAACCAATAATCTCCAATGAAGTTTTGAGAGTTGTTACAGATAATTCTACATTTGCAATAACTCCATATATACCATATGTACCAACAACGTCATTAAGAGTAATCTCATTCTTTGAATCTTGTGTAATTTTAATAACTGAACCATCAAGCATTACCAGATCTAAAGAAATGATGGAATCTTTTATTGGACCGTACTTAAGAACCCCAATCCCTGCTTTTCCCGGTGTTGCGATAAAACCACCAACACAGGATGTTTTAAAACTAGTTGGATAAGATTTTGGCGCAAGACCTTTATCAGCTAGCTTTTCAATTAGATTTAGCCATGAAATACCGCTACCAACTTTAACTGTCATCTTCTCAGTATTAATTTCATATACACTGTTAAGTCTTCGTACATCTATAATAACTCCTCCTTTTGAAGGTGTTGCTGAAGAAAAACATGATGTACCAGCTGATCTAATCGTTATTGGGATATTTCGTTCATTACATTTCTTTATTGTTAAAGAAAGCTCATTAACATTTGCTGGGCGAATTATATAGCTTGCTAGATAATTTTTTTTAAATTTATAATGATATGATGGTAGGGATGTAAGATCTGCTGATGCGGACTCAAGTTCATAAGGATTTGTACTCACATGGTAAGGTGATATGAATTCTAATACTTCCTCTGCAAGATCTCGTTTTTTCTTACGGTTCTTATTACTTTTTATTTCACTATTATTAGATTGATTCACTTTAATATACCTCCATTGTTATAGTAGTAATAAAAGATCATTATTCAGAAAAATCCACCCTAACATGAACGCGGCCCACCAACTAACGAGAGTTAAATAGCCTGAAATCAACGCAGGTTTTCTTTCCGCTGCGATTCCAAATAACATACTAAAAAATCCAGCGACTAAACCTATCGCTCCTAAAATAATATGAGGTATCTGATATATCAGGGGGTAAACAGTGAACCAATTAGATATCGGGGTTCTTACAATCCCTGTTGCAGTATTAACCACTGTTAAGATCCAAGCCCCTCCAGCAAGAATTCCATGGGTTTTAACGAATTTATTTTCATTTATTAATACAAGAGCTGTACCAAGTGTTAAAAATATTAATGCAGGTAAGCCTAGATATAATCCTAAGTGATTAAATATTTTTGATAAAATATCAACTCTAGGTGGATTTCCTATTATAACTTCTATATAAGCAAACTCTTGCCCACCATTTAAATTGTTGCCTGCTATTATGAATATTGCATATGAATAGCTTGTAACATTAAGATCTAGGCTAGTAGTTACATTAAATATAACAAGCATGGAATTAGTGTTATTATCCATATCATCTCCAGAGCCATCGATTATTTTATTAGATGAGGGAAGTATGGTAAATATATCGTTGTCTTTAGCACCAGGGTATGCCTGTACAAATAAATTTGATCCTGTAGAGTTAACTGTAAAAACAGCGTTCAATTCATTATTTATTTCGTTCACTTCTGGTGTTGTAGATGAAATTGTATAACCTCCTGCGGAACCATGACAACTACCTGAAGAGTGAGTATCACCATACCCCGGTCTTCCAGTTCCATAAATTAATACAGAAACAAACAACAAACTTACTATACTTATTAATAAAATGAGAGGCTTCTTTTTCATAATCCTTATCTTTTAAAAAATTTAGTATATATATAAATTTAGATTTTAACTAATTTGATAATTATATATTAGATATCTAGGGGTTTTTTAAAACATTATAGTAAAAATTGCCCCCTTTTTGATAAATAGCAAGAATGTTTATTAAAATTCTTTAATATTTACTTTTTAGGTAATTCTAATGCAGTTCGATAATTTCTCTCCAAAAAAATTAGTTGTTATAAATTTTGGTATGTTAATTGGATTAGCTCTAATAATCCCAATACTTTTAGATTTAATAGAAATTAATGATAGAATATGGATTATTTCATTCTTCGGTAATCTCCTTATTCCTATTCTTATCTGTGTAATGATACTTGATATATTTTTTCTCCTAATTAAAAAAAAAAATTATTACCTATTATCAATTATCAATATGAGTTTATCTCTACTTTTATTTCTACTCTTGATGTATAGTTTTATTAATGGAATTTATGAAATTGTATATGTTATGAATTATAGTAATACCACACTCCCTCTAGTCTATAAAATTGTAGCAATCTGGGCAGGAGAACAAGGATCTATAATGACTTGGATGTTGTTCAACTCAATTATTATTAATTTTTACAGAATGAAAAATCAAAATACAGAAGATTTAGTTTTTATCCGTTCAGTTATCCTTTCATTAGCAATTTCAACATTATTCCTCATTATCTTGTATTCATTTAATCCTTATAAAGTAGAATCACCACCACTTCTCCCTAATGGTCGAGGTTTAAATCCACTTCTAATATCTCCATTTATGATCTGGCACCCATTTTTTACATTTATTGCATATGCAATCTTCCTAATTCCATTCACCATTATGATATCTGAAATAGTGACAAGAGATTCAAAATTATTAAATTCATATCAACAGCATTTTTTTGATTTCTCTTTAAAATTTGGATGGTTAGTTCTTTCTTTGAGTATTGGTTTGGGAGCTTATTGGGCAAAAATAGCTTTAATGCCATGGGGAAGGTATTGGGGTTGGGATCCAGTTGAAATTGTTTCACTTGTTCCTTGGTTTTTTGTTAGCGCATATTTCCACACTAAAATTTTTCAAAAAAAAAATCCACTTCTAGTGAAAATCAATGTGGTGCTAATATTTCTGTCGATAGTTTTTTCTACATTGATCACAAGAGGAGGAGGTTTAAGTTCCCTTCATGCGTTTGCAGGAGCAACAGAATTAGTTGTTTGGGTTGTAATAGTAGGATTAATATTAGTTATCGGCTCTCTATATATAATTTATATTATGCTTGATTATTTATTTGAAGAATACAGAACCCCTAAATTGTTCTTTGAGTATTTAAGTTATATATTTTTGATTTGTCTAGCATTTGTTTGTATTTTCGGTCTATTCATTCCGCCTTTTACACATATTCTATCAAAATACTTTGCAATGGATGTAATTTTTATCTGGCCTGATTATTATATTTTAAGTACTCTAGTGTTAGCTAGTGGTTTAGCTATATCCCTAATCTTCTGTTCTCTATGGGAGTACTTTTCTATTAAATGGATCTCTATTGCCATTATTATTGCCTTATTATTTCAATCAGTCGTCTCATATTCCTTACTATTCATTTTTGATATTGGTATAAATCCTTTAATAATCATATTTTTATTTGCAATATTTGCTTCTCTCTTTAAATTAGTTAAGAATTTTAATGTTAAAAAAGGAGCAAAGTACTTTTTTAGATTAAATTCAAAAACAATAATTCATGCGGGGATATCATTTATTTTAGTAGGGTTTTTAATTCTCAAGAGTTTTGAAATTTTCCAGGATATATTTTTTATATCGGGATTTATACTTCTGATGATAGGAATTGTTCCATCAATTTTAATAAGTTTTCTTCCAAAAAAAATGTTGAAGGAAAATTAGTAAAAATTTATATTTAATAGGAGAAATTAAGTTTTGTCTTGTTGCTGATAATATGGGTATTACAAATAAAGAATTAATAAAATGTAGTAATGTGTCCAAACAATTTGGATATTTTTTTGCTCTTAAAAAAATCTCTTTTAATATTAAAGAACATACAATTTTTGGTATTGCAGGCGCTAATGGAGCGGGGAAAACAACACTTATCAAGATTTTGTCTGGTATACTGAGTCCGACCTATGGGAAAATTTTAATCGGGGGATTAGACTACGATAATCATTCAATAGAGATTAAGCAAGATATCGGAATTACTTCTGATGAGTCATTTCTCTATGAGGAATTAACTATTTTTGAAAACTTAAAATTCTATGACAATTTACATTTAAATTTTGAAAAAAATGATATTCAAATCAAAATAGAACAATTTACTGAAAAATTCAATCTTTCTGATTGGACTCATGAACCCGTTAGTAATTTATCACATGGTATGAAACAAAAAGTAGAGATCATTCGAACTATGATGCACAACCCATCAATTTTATTTTTAGACGAACCATTTTCTGGTTTAGATTACAACACTACCAAGATGTTTATTACCTTCCTGAAAGAATTAATTGCTAAAGAAAAAATTACGATTATTCTCACAACACACAGAATTGGTGTATTTCAGCAAATTTGTGATGAAATAATTATCTTAAAAAAAGGAAGGATTAATAAAAAGATAACAAGGGAAGACCCTGATTTTCAAGATATTGAAATTGAGTCATACTTTTAGGTGAAAGTTATATGAACCGTGCGAAAATAGGTTTAAAATCTAGGTTAAAACAACTAAAAACAATTCTGTTTAAAGATATTAAGTCTGAGATTCGACAAATCAATGACTTATTTTCTATTTTTCTTTTTGATATGATTTCAATTTTCATATTTTCTTCTGCTTATAATTTTAGTACGCAATTTCAGAATATGCCAATTGAAATTTTTGTAATTGAAAATTGGTTAGTTATATTTTTCACTCTTATATTTATAATGACAAAACTATTTGTAAAAGAAAAGGATTCTGGAACTCTTGGGGGATTATTAACAGCTCCAATATCTGGTAACGTCATTCTTTTAAGTAAAATCCTTTATTGTTTAATATTATTAAGTTTTATCGAGGTAATTCTCTTTCTATTCAGTGTGTTTATATCCGCACCATCATTAGGAAATTTAAACGCAACACAACTACTTGTTTATATTGGATTGGGTGTAATATTACCTACTATTGATCTCTCTATATGTGGAAGTATTGTTTCCGCTTTTTCAATGTATGTCAAAAATAAATCTTTTGTCTTACCAGTCCTTTTATTCCCATTAATCCTACCCATAATAACTCCAATAATATCTATTAATCTAAAGTTATTAGAAGGTGCAGTATTTTCTGAGTTATACTATGAAATAGTATTTCTAGTTGCTCATATTACACTTATGCTTTCGATCCTCACTTTAATTTCACAAGTTCTTCTCTATGATTAGGATCAAATCAACTACATTGAGTCAGAATCTGACTCGCGGTTAAAGACATATCTGAATTAAAAATTCCTGTAATTACCACCTCTATTCCATTTTCCAACCCACTAGGAATATTATTAAGTGTTGAAACATCGATTAAAATACTGTTTTCATGTTCAATCAAATTAAAATCTCCTCCCGAATACGCCTGTACAACTCCAATTACTTGTATTTCTCTATTATCATATTTAGAAGGATTAGAGGTAACTTGAGATACTTTAAGATAGGGTCGAGCGTTTACTGTTACCATCGCAATTATAATAGCTATTGAAGCAATAATCCCAACGATTGCAAAGATTTTTGTTTTTTTCATGGCAAAACACTTACTAAATATTTTTTTCTAAATTTTTAATTCTCTTTAATGTTTTTCTTAGTCGGAGTTTGGGATATAAAATCAATATGATCATAACACTCCAAAATAAAATATAACTTATAATTATTGTAATTATATCCTTATCTAGTATTGACATTACATTATTCCTCCAATAACCTTTTTTGAATTATTTCTTCCAATTTTTCTTTTGTTTTATCTAAGGAATTTAATTCTTTAACTACCCAAACAAAGAAAATTGTCAAAGCGATTAAGTTAAAGAATAAAATAAACAATTTCAATGCATCCCAATAAATTCCGATTGACTCACCTGGACTTGGATTAGGACTAATTAATGGATGAATACTAGTAAACACAATTGCTGAAATGTAACTTAAGGGAACGGTAGGGAACAAAATAATACCTAAAGCAGATGATAATTTTTCTTTCTTTTCTTTTTCTTCAATCATACCTCTAAAAATTAAATAAGATAGATACGATAGGAACAAAACGAGGGTCATAGTTTGCCTAGCATCACTCCACTGCCAGTAAACACCACTATATTCAGCAGAAGTTGCATTGTAAAATAATGATCCTGTTATTAATGTAAAAGCTATAAAAAAAACTCCAACTATAATACTATTTGTACCAATACGATTCCAATTAACTAATTTATATTTTTTTGTATCGACTTCAGTATTTCTCCTATATTTAAAATATAAAATATGAGAAACCAAACTAATTCCAAATGATAAATATGATAGCCATGCTCCTGATACATGATAAAAAAAAATAATAAAAACAATTCTGTTGTCTGTACCCCAGATTATTAGATTAAAAGCTGTTAAGAATAATATTAAAAATAGGTTAAACAATAGCATAACCATTGAAACAATTAATAAGAAATTCTTTTTAAAGAGTAGTTGCAAGTTATTTTTCATCATTTAATCCATATATTGATCTTGATATAGTTTTATTCTTTACAAAAAATCGTACAAACATTATATTTAGTCCATATTGAAAACATTATTTTTAACTTTTAAAATTTAATATTTTTAAAAAAAAAAAAATTAGTTTATTCTTTAGTTTTATTTCTTTTTTAGGATGTTTTTCTTCTTGAGAATTATAACGGTAGTGACAACAAAAACACTTCCGATTGTAATTGCTAAGAGAAATCCCGGAATTACTCCTCCACCACCGCCACCACCATTACCATCACCAACAATAATAGAAGGTCCTACGACTTCAATAGTTATTGAACCTTCAATATAAGTTATATTAACGTCTTTCAGAGATGTTTGATTCATGCCTGCGATTACTACAGCCCAAAGTACAAATGTTCCATTTTCTTTGGGTGCAAAAAGAACAAATTTGTTATCATCGTCAGTAGGATCATAAGATCCCCAATCATCAAGTTTTTCTCCCCTATTCAATGTTTGGTGAGAGAGTGCTGATGTAAACTTTGCATTATCACCTAAATAACCAGGGACTCCAAGGGTAACTCTACCTGCACCCGACCTAACATATGGATCTACAGTGGCTTCTGTAAAATTTTTGATAATAACCTCTAGTGTAAATGCTTGTAACGGCGCTAAACTTCCAGTTTCATTAATAGATAAACTCAAACTCCCACTTGTGCTTTCACTTGTTCCATCATGACACCCCCCATGACGAGTGCCTACCTCTCCCTTATTGTACCATTCATAAAGATATTCCTGATAAGCTACAGCACCACCAATAATTCCAAAAAGGAAAGCTGATAGAATTATTAACGAAATTAATTTGGTTTTTTTCAAAATATTTCCCTATTAAATTATATTTTTTGTTTTTTTTAAGTAAATATTGTCAATTTTAAAAAGAGGTTTATATTTTATAAGCATTTCTAAAGTTGATTAATTTAAACAATCGAACCATTGTGTGTTTCAATTTCCAACAATCTCAAATATAAAGTTTAAGAATGAAACCAAATAAGATTTTGAATTTCAAAATAGGTAAAATTTTTTGTACAAGAATGACATTTTATTAATGAATTAATTCAGTTTTATCGTGCAAATATTCCATGAGATGATCAGATAACATTATTATTTAAAAATAATAATCATTTTCGGTAAGTTTTTTAAGTTAGATGATCAGTTTTGGAAGCTTTTGACGTAAATGATAATATTCAGAAGCTGAAACTTCCCAAAATAAACCGTATTCGATCATGGATTCTTTTAAAAAAATTTAAATTAAATTTATTAACCTAAAATTAAGATAAAAAAAAATCATAGTCAACAAAAAAATTTCTCTTCGTATAATTTTTTCAGGGAATAAACAACTTTTCTCTTTGGAAGCAGAGATTGAGGGAACATTTAATTAGGAAATGTTGATGGTATAGGGAATATCTAATTCTCTGTTTTAAATAAGTATCTCATAAAATCTTAGCCTTTTATCCTTGATATCGCCATACTTCCTTATGAAATTTTCTTCACTCAGTCTCTTTAGGGAAAAAACAACTGTTCTTTTTGGTAGAAGTGATTTTTTAATAATTTGTTGTTGACTTAAAGGACCTGTTCTTTTCAATATATACAAAATGAATTTACTTGAAGGCGGTAGAGAATTCAGTCGTTCACGACTTGCATAATCTCTAAGTGCATACATTTCACTTCTAATCATAATAAATCACTCAAAATTTGAATATTCTGTTAATTATTCTTCCTACCTATAGAAGGTAATATGTACTTTTAACGCTTATGCAATCTGGCTATTTTAAACAATAATTTTAACTTTGGTTATGAATTAGAACAATTTATGTTTATTATGTTTCAATATGAACCTTCTTATAATTAAAAATACCAAATTAAGAGTAGATACTAGTCAATATTAGAAGTTACCACAACCTCCACATTGGCGATCGAGAAATGCTTCACATCCTTTACAAATATTTCCACATTTATGTTCTTTACTTATGCCACTAAAAAAGTTGATAGGGAAAAATTTTGGATATAATAAATCAGAGATCAATAGTACTGTGGAGTGTAAAATCCCTTTTTTATTAGTCGGACCACAATGATTTAAATATCTACGTAAGACATCAATATTTTGCCCAACTACCCCCATAATTAAGTTATATTGACCAGTTACATGAGCTAATAAAAATACCCTTGGACACTCAGAGTAAGCTTCACTAATTTTTTGTTTTTCCTCAAAATTCTTCATTTCCATTAAAATAAAAGCTACTGTGTAGTCTAAGGCTTTAGCACTTAGATTTCCTTGAATATTAAGAATACTTAATTTTTTTAATTTTGAAATTCTCTTAGCAATTCCTGCATGGGTCATTTTATCCTTATTTGATTTCATAACTGTCTTACCTAAGGAACTGAGACTTTTACGACCATCTTTGAAGAGGAGATTTAGAATTTGCTTATCAATCTGATCTAATAACATAATATTATTACTAGAATCTTTTATATAAAAAATAATTCTTTTTATTTAATGAATTCGAAAGAGTTAAATTATCAGATATAGAATACTTTCAATTTACAACAAATCTTAATATAGAGTTTCAATTTGAAAAGTCTTGTTCTATGTATTCGTTAAATATACATACCTATATATCGGATATCTGAAAGATTGATGAATTTTGTGATCAGAAGTTAAAGAAATTATTACTGAAAATAAATTGATTAAATTTCTCGAATCTATAATTATTTATAAAATCAATTTTTCTTTCGAAGGATAATTACTTACCCTTTTTTATTTTATAGGCATCGCGATAAATTATTTATAAACATTAAATTTTAAATACTGAATGTTTAGATATAATTAACGATTATTCACAATTTACAATATGATTATGAAATTAGACGGAATAGATAAACAAATATTGAAAGCACTCTTTAATAATGGGCGCGAGAGCCTAACAAGCTTGGAGAAGACTGTATTTAAATCCGCTACAGAAACCATGAGTCATACGGGAATAGCTAAAAGAATCGCAAAATTGGAAGATAGTGGAGTGTTAAAAGTGCAGGCAAACACGAATATTGATAAACTTCAATATAAAGCTCTCTTCTTACTGATGGAGATGCAAAATTTTGAGGAAGTTCAAAATATTATTAAAGCATATGAAGATTGCCCAAGAGTATTTTTGTTAGCCCAAGTAACAGGTCAATATAATCTTATTTTGGGGATTATCGGTCAAAGTGTTGAAGTTTTACATAGATATTTAAATTATTGTGGTCCAACTAATAAAAAGGGAATCTTACATTCTGCCTCGATTTTTGTCTCTGATCTCATTATACCAAAGTTTATACCGCTTAATCTCTTTACCCAGGAAAGTCATGAAAGCAAATGTGGAAACATATGTCATGACTGTTCAGCATATTTAGATGGAAAATGCGACGGATGCGGAAATTTTTAGTGTAAAATAATATTGTCTTTTATTCTTCTTTTTCTCCTTAATGGGGACTGTTTAGTTTCAGTTTGAAACTGATGTTAATAACATTATCACAAAAGCAGAAATTTTTTAATAATATACAGCATAAACCTAAATTAATTCTTTTTTTATGAATTGAATTTGATAATCTATAAAAAATAAAAAAAATGATGAAAAAATGGCAGTGAAAGTAGCTTTTATGCAATTAAGTGATTGTTGGGGCTGTCATCAATCCCTATTAGACGCAAGTTTGGGTTTGTTACCAGTCCTACCTGCACTTGAATTTGTATATTGGCCAGCCGTAGTCGATTTTAAACTAGATTCATTAAAAGCAAGGGAAACAGGATCTATATTAGTTGGTTTTATCGAAGGTGCGATAAGAACTAAGGAAGACTTAGAACACGTTAAACTAATGAGAGAAAAATGCGCTTTAATTATTGCTTTTGGTAGTTGTGCTACATATGGAAATGTGGCGGGATTAGCCAATCAATGGGACATTGAGACATTGAAGAAAAGAAAGTTTGTAGAAGTAGAATCTGCTACAAATGAAACCCCTACAATTCCAACACAACATGTTCCTGAGTTTCAGGATAAAATCATTAATGTTGATGAAGTCATAAATATTGACGTTTA
Organism: Promethearchaeota archaeon; assembly: GCA_019057775.1. Next base: position 19,948 of record JAHLWT010000146.1, on the reverse strand, counting down.
TATGGCAGGTTGTCCTCCTAAAACAGAACAAATTATAAGCTCTATAGTATTTTTATTAGGACAAAAACCTTTTCCTATGAACGATTTAGCATATTGTAATGACTGTAGTATAAAAGACTCATGTCTATTAGACTCTGGAACCTTGTGTTTTGGCCCAATTACAAGTATAGGGTGCAGTTTGAAATGTACTAGTAATAGAGAACCATGTGTTGGGTGTTTTGGTCCAGCAAAAATAGTAGATTCAAGAGCAGAGAAACTTAATAGTAAAGCAAAAAACCTTGGATCAATTAGTTCAGGTGATAAAAAGACTCTATATGAGTTCTTAACATTGTTCTTAAACTTACCTTTAATGGCAGGATTTGATTTAGCGGGAGATATCTTAAAGCAAATTAAGAAACGAGGAACTCCTGAAACACCATTAGCCAATTTACCTTCCACAACTGAGGAAATTGCGTCGAGTGTATTAGGATTTTTACGTGATAATCCAGATTTCCATGAAATCTCGAACGTCTGTGACACATGTCCTAGAATAATTGGAAGCAAATCTACAATGACAAAGGTTAAGAGAGATTATGAAGGACTTCCTAATATGGAAGATTGTCTTATTGAACAAGGTTATATCTGTATGGGTCCTGTTACTAAAGCTGGCTGCGGCGGGTTATGTATTAAAGTTAATGCTCCATGTACTGGCTGTTATGGTCAGACTAAGTGGGGGGTTAATCAAGCAGAGAGATTTGCAGAAACTGTAATTAAAGGATTCAATGTGAATTTATCAAAAGAAGAGCTTCTCACCCAAGTAAAAGATCACATTGGGGTATTTGAGAAATTTACATTAGCATCGAGAAAAGGAGGCGTATAAAAAAATGGTTAAAGAAATAGTAGTTGAACCGGTTACTCGATTAGAAGGTCATGGTGGTTTGAGAATAGTTTTAGGTGATGATGGTAAGGTTCAGGATGTTCAATTTAATATTACATCAACGAGATTTTTCGAAAAATTTCTCGAAGGTCGTTATTGTGAACATATTCCAAGAATCACACCAAGAATTTGTGGAATTTGCCCTATACCTCACCATTTAGCTCCAACTAAAGCTGTAGAAGATGCTTGGGGTGTTGAAATTCCTACTCCGGCTCTAAAATTGCGGAAATTATTAATTAATGCCAAGCAATACAGTTCGCATACATTACACTTTTATGCGTTGGCGGCGCCTGATTTTCTGTTAGGACCAATGGCTGATCCTGCATTAAGAAACGTTGTCCATGTTATCAATAAGATGCCTGATGTTGGCGCTATGGCTCTCAAAATGATGGATTTTGGTCAAAAATTATGTGCAGCAGTTGGCGGTAAAGCAATACACCCAATTTCAGCTATCGTGGGTGGAATGAAAAAGGCTATGGATGAGAGCGCACGTGATTTATTTTTGAAACAAATAAATGACCAAGTTGAATGGTCAAAGAAAACGGTTGAAATCGGTTTAAAAGTTATAGAAGACTATTGGGACGTAGTTGCTAATGTAGGAGTTGTACCTACATATTATATTGGAATGACAAAAAACGGTGTTCATGACATTTATGAAGGAGATATTAGAATCGTTTCTCCAACTGGAGAAAAATTCGATTATGCACCTCAAAAGTATTTGGATGTCTTAGGGGAACATATTCCTGAACATTCCTATGCAACTCACATGTATTATAAGCCAGTTGGATACCCTGAGGGTATTTACCGAGCAAATACATTAGCAATGATTAATGCTGCTGATAAGATGGCAACTCCTTTAGCTGATGAGGCTTTACAGGCGATGAGAGCAAAGCTTGGAAATGTAATACATCATACGTTTGCGTATCATTGGGCACGTTTAATTGAATTAGTGGAATCGATCGAAATGATCGCAACATTACTTCAAGATCCAGATATCGTGAATCCTGATTGCAAAACATTAGATGTTGAACCAAGAGAAGCAGAAGGGATTGGTATGGTGGAAGCACCAAGAGGATTACTCTTATACCATATCTGGTCTGATGCTGAAGGAATTTGTAAGAAAGCAAATCTATTAGTTGCCACAAACCACAATATTGCTGGAATTGAAAAAACGTTAATGCATGTTGCAAAACAAGTTTTCGAAGACAAGGCATTAGACAGTATAAAATTACCAGACCCATGGATTAAATAAATTGAAAATTAATATTGAAAAGTGAACAAAAAAATGAGTGATGTACCAGAAGGTGTGGTAAATCTCCTAGAAATGATAGTTCGCTGTTTTGATTGTTGACTATCATGCGCCGCTCATATAACTGTAGTTGACGAGCGGGGCGAAGAGATTTACTCTCGTGAAATGAACGTTGGTTTAGGATGAATATCCAAATAAAATGATTGTTTGGATATGACTGCCCTTGCGCGGGTAAAAACCAACAAATCGTAAATAAATTTGAATTGAAACAAAAAAAAAGTAGTGAAAAAATATGGAAACAAATTTCGAATTTAGAAAACAAGTTATGGATTACCATATTGGGTCTGACGTAATTAAATACTGTTATCAATGTAGTAGATGTTCTGATAATTGTCCTGTAACAGCTGTAACAACTGATTTTTATGGTACAGAGGGATATAATCCCCGAAGTAATATTTTAGCAGCTCTTTTAGGATATAAAGATTTACTCCTTGGAGGAGATGAATTAGGAATTTGGGGTTGTACAGTCTGTGATACTTGTGATGAGGTGTGTCCTCAGAATATTGAACTTACAGAAATCTTTACATTTCTGAAGAATCAGAGCATAGCTTTAGGAAAAGGTCCAGATTTTATATATTTACAAGCTAAAGCAATTTTCGACAACGCTAAAGCAATTCCACCACAACCTGCAATTGAGAGAAGAAGAGATCAATTAGGACTACCAGCTGTGATTTCACCAGATATTGGTGAAGTTCAAACATTATTAAAAAATATAGGAGCTGATAAAAAGCTCAAATCGGAGGGATAAAAATGACAGAATATAAAATGTTTGAAGGATGTACAATCGGAAATAGGATTCCTTTTATAGAAGCTTCCTCAAGAAAGGTTTTTGATAAATTAGGAATCCAAACTTCACAAGCACCATTTTCCTGTTGTCCAGATCCCACTGGCATGAAAAGTTTTGATAATGATGCTTGGTTAGTAATGGGAGCTCGAAATCTTTCATTAGCAGAAGCAGAAGGAAAAGATATTGTTTCTTTATGTAATGGGTGCACTAATACACTAAGAGGAGTAAAACATCAATTACAGCATGATAGTTTGAAGAAAGAAAAAGTTAATTTAGAGCTAGCTAAAGTTGGGAAAGAGTTTAAAGGATCTGTTGACGTGAAACATTTCATTGATGTTTTAAAAAAGGAAGTAGGAATTGATAAAATTAAAGGAGCTATTACCAAGCAACTTAGTGGATTGAAGGTTGCAGTTCATCCTGGGTGTCATTATATGAGACCTTCGGAGTGGATGGAGTCTGATGATCCAATGAGACCTACTACATTAAAGGAGCTTGTATCTGCTACAGGTGCTTCAGTTGTTGATTATGGTGAAGAAGTTTTATGTTGTGGTTCAGCGGTTACTAATGCGTATGAAGAACATGGTCTTCAAAACTTAAAGATAAAAATGGACTTAATAAAGAAATCCGGCGCGGATATTATCGCGGTTAATTGTCCAGCATGCTTTCAACAATTTGATACCAGACAACGTGATTTAGGAAAAAGATTTGAAACAGAATATAATATTCCAATTATGTATCTCACAGAATTGTATGCGTTGGCAATGGGATTTAGTCCTGATGAATTAGGTTTAAAATTCCATAGAGTCCGATTAACTGGCATATTAGAAAAGCTTGGGATTTAGAAAAAGACTCAGTATAAAAAAATTTTTTTTTTTATTTTATTTATGTTAACGAGATTGTAAAATTTAAATAATAAATAATTATTTTATACCTTGGAATTTTTGATTAAATTTTTGTCAATAATTCTATTAGGTATGTATTTATCAAAGGGAAATATTGGAATATAGAATCTAAAGAAGAGGAAGATGGTTTTAATTAATTTGAAACGAGAAGCTCCTTGGTTTTTTAATTATATTGAGAATTATAATCATTTGTTTTTAAATATAAGATATAAAGATGCACAGTTTACTCAGAAAGAAATAAAGTTCTCATTAGAATTAAATTTACAAGGATATGAAGGCTTAATTTTTTATTTGTACAAAGCAAATTCTAGAAAATTAAATTTTGGATTATATAAACATTCTATTGATCAGATATACAAAATAGATAATCTGGATTTGAACCTAAACAGAGAGTCAATGAATTCATTAGATTTTGTATTAATTCCATTTGGCTATTTTAAAGATGAACACAAATTTAATATACAGTTTGAAAGCGATGAGATGGAATCAGGTTTTGAAATTTACGCATGGGAATCATCCAATCTATTTAAAAATTTAAAATCAGTGATTAGAATAGATAACCAATATACAGAATTAATTCCTATTGATGACTACAAGGGATATTACTACCAAGTTGAGAGATCCTTCAAGGGTAATCAAACTGGTCGACTTTTCGATTTAATAAATTTACTAGTGGAGTTAGATAAAAGTAGAGATGAAATTAACAACGAATCTCTTTTTAAACCAATGGATATAGAAATTAAAGCATTAATATCAAAAACTAACGAGTTCCTATTTGAATTATGTCAAACTTCTATTCCTTTAGAGATGAAAAGTCTACTAAGAGAATTAGAACGGTTAAAATTCAATATTGACAATTTATCTAAAGAAGAAATTTTTAATTGGTTGGATAACTTGATGGATTTCTATTCCGGAAAAAGCCAGAATTAATCTTAAGATTTTTCTCAAACTATTAAATCTTCTTTTTAATAATTATCAATAGTTTTATTTATTTTTATGAATTTATAAAACCCAACATACTATATGTTTAAAAATTTATTATGTGTCTAGCAATACCGGGAAAAATAATAAGCTTAGATGGAATCAAAGCCGTGGTTGATTTTGATGGCATAAAACAAAACGTAATTGTTGCCTTAATACAAGATCCAGAAGTGGGTAAATATGTCATTGTTCATGCGGGATATGCGATTGAGATGATGAACGAAGAAGAAGCGTCTAAATCGATTGAACTATGGAAAGAAATCTCTGAAAGCCAGGATTTAAATTTAACGGATATGTTATAAATCAAAAATTTCTCTTTTTAGCTTCTTTAGCTTGATATAAAGACTTTTTATTGCCTCAACTCCTTGAGATGTTGGGTTGAAATCAATTGGTGAATTACCAATTAGATCTGCTTTTCCAATCTCGGGATCATATGGGACAGAATGATAAAGTGGGACTTCCCAATGTTTAGTTCTTTCATTGATGATGTCTTGTTGTGAATCGTCAATGATTTTATTTGCAATTAAAAAAAGATTGATAACGCCTAGCTCTTTAGATAAGGTTATAATTTTACGGCAAAGATCTAATGATTTTTGGGAAGGTTCGGTAATGACTAACATCACATCTATTCCTTTTGCTGTACCTCTTCCTAAATGTTCAAGACCAGCTTCAAAATCAACAATAATTACCTCATCTCTTTTAACAAATAAATTATATAATAATGTTCGAATTAACGCATTTTCGGGACATAAACAGCCAGATGCGGGTTCTTCTATCGAACCTAAAACTAATAACTCTAATCCATCTGGACCTTGAACCTTAAATCTATCTGGAATATCAGAAACCAATGGATTTATATTATAAACTCCTGACCCAGCCCCTTTAACAGTAGTTCTTTCTTCAATTAACTTTTTCATCTCTGAGATGGGAATAATTTTATCTTTTGTTTTTTTATCTAACCCAAGTGTGTAACTTAGATTCATGGCAGAGTCATTATCGATAGCTAAAACTTTAAATCCATCTTTTGCAAACAGTCGCGCTAATGTACCCGCTATAAAAGTTTTTCCAACACCACCTTTGCCACTTACAGCAATCTTCATCTTCAAGAAAAAAGAAATTTCGAGATCAATTAAATATTTACTTTAACATTTCTAAAGTATTATTGTAAATTTATTAATTTTAAAAGGAAAATCTACTTTTTACTTATAGTATATTTACTATGAATAAGTTTTGCAAAAAACATGAAGTTGATTATTCTTATATTTGCCCAGAATGCGTTAAACCATTCCTTGGAAAGACGCATTTTTCAAGTTTGGAAGAAGTTCGAAAATATCAGTTGAGAAATGCTAAGAGAGTAAACATAAAAGACATAAGTGATAGAATTAGATTAATCGGAATTATTAAATTAAGAATTCTAAATGAAATCGCGTTTGTTGGGATACTATTCTATGATATCGATAATCACATAATAATTGACTCTTTATTTAAAACATTCAAACCTAGATTTTCACAATATTTTCCATCCATCTTATTCTTAAATCAAACAGAGATTTATTTGAGTATAATAAAAGCAGTAAAAACTTCTCCACATTGTTATCTGATTAATGCAAGCGGTCAAATTCATCCATATTTATTTGGAACTGCTTGCGATGTAGGTATACAGACGAAAACTCCCGTAATTGGGTATACTAAAAAATTACTTTATGGGCGAATAGACACTTATAAAAATATGTTTGGTTTTTCTGGTGTGTATCATAATAATACATTAATAGGATATGCCATCCCTAGGGAAAACTCTACTAAAAGCCTATTTATATCTGTTGGGAATAATATCTCTTTACAAAGAGCCCTCGATGTTTTTCTTAAAATAGATCTCAAGATTTTAAGTAAATTAAGTATTGCTTTAAATAATTTCAAGCAATCTGTTCAAAATAAATCAAAAAATAGATAAAATTAATTAACATTTCTTGCATTTTTTTTGAAACGTCCATCATAATAAATGAAAATTATTAGTTTTAACCATTAGTAATATTATAAAGAACTTTTACAGCAAGTTCTCTAACATCAACATCTGCATCTTTAGAAAGTTCTTTCATCAAATCTATTAAATCTTCATGTTTATTTTCAAATTTACTAAGAGCTTTAATTATATATAATCTGACTATCCAGTCTTTATCATGAATCATTTCAGTAAAAGCTTCATAGATTTCTATATCCGGGAGATGACTTAATATTTTTATTGCATCCCTCTTAACTTCTCTGTAATCACTATTCAAATCTTCTAAAAGAATACTTCTTACAAGTTTCTTCTGGCCTTCATCTAATAGGTTATAAATTCTATAAAAAAGGGAGAGAGGGATTTTTTGCGGGATAGTATAAACCTCAGGATCTTTAATATCTTTTCCACTTTCTTCTAGCTCTGGTTTGATATCATTAAATTCAGGTGCCATAACGTTGAGAACTAGACTTTGTTTTTGATATTCTAATAATTCATCTTTCAATTGAGTTAGATCATCTATATCTTCCTCAGCATATTGCTGTCCTGATTCATTCTTTTCTAATTTTTCTTGTAAATATTTTACTTGGGCTTCATAATCTTGTAATTTTGACATTAATATCTCAATTTTATTATTACCTAATTCTAATTCTCCTGAATTTTCTTCCTCAATTCCCACTCTCGGTTGTTTTTTTAAAGATTCAACTTCTACACGTAACAAGCCATTTTCTTCCATTAATTGAAAATTTAATTGTTTTAAATTTACAAAATCTTTATTTCCCTCATTTTCACTATCGAAATCCCATCCTTCCATACTTTCAATGGATGGCTGTTTTTCAAGTAGAATATTTAATTTCTCTTTATATTCCTCATTTTCATCAGTTAATTGAACTATTAATCTTTGGGCAGCAATACGTTCTTCATTGTTTATTTCCTCTCCATTTTTTGTTCCGATATTGCTTTTAAATGCCTCTAAATCGTCAATTTGATTATTCAATTTATCTATTTGGTTATCTCGTCGAATTACATCTTTTCTTTGAGATATAAACATTTCCTTCAGAATTTGAATTTCACTAGGGAGAACATCTTGGTCCTCAGCCTCTTCCTTCAATTGAGTTCTTAAATCTTCTATTAATAATTTTTGTTCGTTCACTGTAAATTTCAGACCAGCAATTTCTTCCTCTAATAAGCTAATTTCATTCTTTAAATCTTTATTCATAATTACACTTCTAACTTATTAATAGAGTTAATATCTATAAACTTTTAGTGCTAGTAATTTATTGTATTATTTAAAAGATCTAATAAGTCATATTATCCGAAAAATAGTGTTTAAAGTTTAAAAAAAATAAAAATTAAATTTCAATTAAGAATTGATCCTCTTAATTCAAAATTCATAACTTAGTTTAGATAATTTGTATTCCTATAATTTTATCCCCTTTCACGATTGAATTGACTAAATCCTGATCCGATTTATCTATTACTTCTCCAAAAATAGTATGTTTATCATTGAGGTGTGGAGTAGGTACATGGGTGATAAATAACTGAGAACCATTAGTATTAGAGCCAGCGTTCGCCATTGCTAGAATTCCTGGTTTATCAAATTTTCGACCACTTTGAAATTCATCAGCAAAAGGATAACTAATTTGTTTTCCTTGGTAGGGAAAGGAATTTATTCCCTTATCTCTTGGACCTCCTGTCCCACGACCGTGAGGACACCCAACTTGAATCATGAAATTATTAATTACTCTATGAAAAATAATCTTGTCATAAAAACCTTGCTTGGCTAAATATATAAAGCTAGCTACAGTCATCGGTGCGTCATTATCAAATAATTCAAGATTAAGTTCGCCTTTATTGGTTTGAATAATTGCTTTAGTCATGTATTATGATAAGATTGAGCATTTAATATCTTTTTTTTTTTTAATCTTTTTCGTTAATTTTTTTTTTTATAGAAGTATGGTTTTCTTCTATGAAAAATTTAAAAATAATTACAATTATAACATGTTATACAAGTTGTTAAAATTATTTGACATTGATTTAAAAAATGGTTGATACCGATATCTCATTTTTCTTCAAACCGGAAAGCATAGCAGTTATTGGAGCTAGTACAACAGAGGGAAAAGTAGGTCATACCGTACTAAATAATATAATAAATTCAGGATTTAAAGGAAGAGTTTTTCCAATAAATCCAAGAGCAGATGTAGTTTGTGAACTTCAATGTTATGGTAGTGTATTAGATGTAGAAGAAGATATCGACATTGCTATTTTCGTTATTCCAGGTAAATTTGTTAATGGAGCTGCAGAAGAATGCGGTAAAAAAGGTGTTAAAGGTTTAATAGTCATATCCGCAGGGTTTAAAGAAATTGGTGGAGAAGGAATAAAAAGAGAAGAAGAACTTGTTGAAATCAGTAAAAAATATAACATGAGAATTTTAGGGCCAAATTGTTTAGGCTTCATTGGTCTAAATTATAATGGCTCATTCGCTGTAGATACACCTAAAAAAGGAGGCATTGCTATGATATCACAGAGTGGAGCTATGTTAACGGCGATGATGGATTATAGCATGACGCAAGCCTTTGGTTTCTCCTGTAATATAAGCCTAGGAAACAAAGCTGATTTAGGAGCAGTTGATTTTATTAGATATTTGGCAGATGATGATGACACAGAAGTAATCCTATGTTATTTGGAAAATATTAATAATGGACCAGAATTTCTAGAAATTCTTCCAATTGCAACCCGCAAAAAACCTATTGTAATATTAAAATCTGGTGTGAGTGAAGCGGGTGCTAGAGCAGCTTCGAGTCATACAGGAGCGTTAGCAGGAGCAGATATAGCTTATGATTTAGCTTTTAATAAGTGTGGAGTGATTAGAGCTAAAACTATAGAAGATTTGTTTGATTATGGTGAAGTTTTTCTTTATCAACCAGTTCCGAAAGAAAATTCTTTTGCAATTATTACAAATGCAGGAGGTCCAGGAATAGTTGCCACAGATGCATTTGAACGTGAGGATTTAAAATTTGCTGGATTTTCAGAATCGATTCTTCATGCATTAAGAGCAAAATTGCCATTAGAAGCAGCAATATTTAACCCAATAGATATTGTTGGAGATGCTGCCCCAGATAGGTATGAATTTACAATTAAATCTGTTTTTGGTTTGAATGAAGACTCAATAAGTAATGATATTACAACAGAAGGGGCCTTGATAATCGTCACCCCACAAGCTCAAACAAAACCAACTGAAGTTGCGAAACTTATTTTTGATATTTCAAAAACATACTTAGATGAAAAACCTATTGTATGTTCGTTTATAGGAGGAAAAAACATCTCAGAAGGTAGAGAATTCTTAAAAAAGAATCATATTCCATGTTATCATTTTCCTGATCGTGCTGCTCATTCTTTAAAAACGTTGGTAAAACGGAGTGTTAACCTTAAGAAAACACCTTTAAAAGAGTTAGAAATACCTTCATTTGAAGTGAACAAAGAACGAGTCAAAGAAATTTTCAAGAACGTCCGAAAGGATGGCAGAACTGTATTATTAAGTTATGAGACCAGTGAAATTTTTGACTGCTATGGCATACAAGCCCCTAAATCACGATTAGCACGTACCCCTAGACAAGCACGAAAACTACAAAGTGAGACGGGAAAATCTGTAATGAAGATAGTAAGTCCACATATAATACATAAAACTGATGTGGGAGGCATATTATTAAATATTAACTCTGAACAAGATGCTTGGGAAGCCTATATACAAATTGTAGATAATGCGAAAAGATATGGGCCTCAAAACTCTAAAATTTACGGGGTAGAAGTACAGGAAATGATAGATTTTAAATCTGAGCCAAAGGTAAATGAAATCATAATCGGTATGTCAAAAGATCCTCAATTCGGTCCTCTTATAATGTTTGGTACAGGAGGAATTTACGCTAATTTCATTCAAGATGTAGCGTTTGCCTTAGCTTATAAATTTACCAGAATTGACGCGAAAGAGTTAATTGAAAGTACCAAAATTAACTATCTCCTTCAGGGGGTAAGGGGAGAATCAGTCTCTGATATACAAGCAGTAATTGATGTTCTTTTACGACTTTCACAGCTTGTTAATGAATTCCCTGAAATTGTAGAATTAGATATAAATCCCTTATTAGCATTTATTAAGAGTTATAGTGCTGTTGATATTAAAATAACGATAGAAAGATAAAAAACTAAAAATAAATTTAAAAGAATAGATGAAGTGAAAAAAATGGTTAAAGCATTTTATTTAAGTTCGCTCCGAGAACGAGTTGGAAAGAGTTTTATTTCATTAGGTTTTATTCAGAAATTAAAAAAAGAAGGAAAAAAATTCGCTTACTTTAAACCTATTGGTGTTCCTAAAGGAGCCTTTTCAAATAAAGCAGATCCTGACGTTAGTTTTATTTTAAATACAGTATATAAACCTCAACATCCATATCAATTAATTTCACCTGTATCAATTCCAGATGCATACTACATTGATTTAGTTGATGCAAGTAAAAAAGAAGAATATATGCAACAAATTAAAAAAGCTTATGAAGAAATAACTAAAGACGTTGATTATATAATTATTGAGGGAAATCCTAGTATCCGAAAATTCGTCAGAGTTGGAATTGATGATGTAAGTATTGCTCAAATGTTAGGGATAACGGATTTAATCTATGTTTCTACTGATTCGTCTGATCGTTGTATAGATAACTTCTTCTTCACCAAAAATTACTTCGATTACAGAAAAATGAATATTTTAGGTATACTCTTCAACAAAATTGAATTTGATTATATAGAAAGAATTAAAGAGCTTACAGATGATAATATTAGTAGATATAATATTCCAATATTGGGAATAATTGAAACCAGTTTAGAATTATTCTCACCTCGCGTAAGTGAAGTTAAAGAACAGATAGGAGGGGAATTGATCAATGAGTCCGCCTCTTCTGGTTTGGATAACCTGGTAGAAACATATCTCATCGGCGCGATGAATGCTCAAGCGGCATTAAAATATTTTAGGCAAGTTAAAAAAGCAGCTGTTATAACTGGTGGTGATCGGGCAGATTTAGCTGTTGCAGCCCTTGATCAAGATGTCTCCTGTTTAATTTTAACTGGTTTTATGCAACCAGATTTAAGAGTAATTACTGCTGCGAATGAGAAAAATATCCCAATTATTTTAAGCCCCTCTGATACCTATACTACAATGAGAAACTTAGAAAGATTAAAACCAGGGATTCAAAAAGATGAATTAGATAAAGTTTTAAAAATTATTGAAAAAGAAATCGATTGGGATATACTTTTACAATAAAGATTAATTTATAAGAGGAAATCCATTATTTTCTTTTCAATTTTTTAAATAATTATTCTGGAATGGAATCATTGCTGTTTAATAAAAAAATTCTTTAATTTTATATAATAATCACTAATATACAAATTTTCAATATTGTAATTCTCTTTTAGATATGATTCTTTATGGTAACTCAAAGATTAAGTGAAATCTCTTATGCAATACGGGAAATAGCTGTTGTAGCTAATGAGGTTAAGAAAAGTGGGAAAAAAGTTTTCCATTTAAATATTGGAGATCCTCCACAATACGATTTCGTGACTCCAAAATATATTTCCCAGGCATTAGCGGATGCAACATTTAATAGAAAAAATTTTTATGTCGATTCAATGGGAGTCTCAGAACTCCGAGATGAAATTAGTAAACTTATCAATCAGAACTATAAAATTGATATTACTAAAGAAGATGTTTTAGTCACTTCAGGAGTAACAGAAGGAATCTTTTTTCTTGTTGCTGGACTAATTGAGAATAAGAATGAATTTCTTATTCCCGGCCCTAGTTACCCTCTTTACATAAATTATACTAAATTTTTTGATGGAATTCCTGTAGAATATGAATTGGACGAAAAAAATGATTGGGAACCAAATATTGAAGATTTAAGAAATAAGATAAGCGACAAAACACAAGCAATTTTAATATGCTCCCCCAATAATCCCACGGGAGTGATGTATAGCGAAAAAAATATAAAACAAATCATTGATATTGCAGGTGAATATAATTTACCGATAATTTCGGATGAGATTTATGATCAAATACTTTATGAAAAATCATTTACAAGTCCCGCATCTTTAAGTAAAGACGTCCCGATTATTGGCTTGAATGGTTTCTCAAAAACTCATCTTGCAACAGGTTGGAGATTAGGTTATATGTATTATCATGATCCAGAAAATAAATTGGATGAACTAAAAGAGGGAATTGCTAAAATGGCACGAGCAAGGTTATCCGCTAGCTCAGTAGCTCAATATGCAGCCATAGAAATATTAAGAAATCCAGGGACTCATACTGTTGCAATGGTTAAAAAGTTAAAAGAAAGAAGGGATTATTCTTATAATAGACTTAGGAAAATTGAAGGAATTTCATGTGTTAAATCGAATGGTGCTTTTTATTTATTTCCAAGATTAGATTTCAATGAATTTAAAAAATGGAATAATGATAAAGATTTTGTAATAGATTTACTTAAAACTACCGGAGTTTGTGGTGTATATGGTTCTGGTTTTGGAGAATTAGGCAAAAATCATGTAAGATTTACATTCCTCCCAAAAATAGAAATATTAGAGGAAGTATACGATCTGATTGAAAAATTTTTAAGCTAAACTTGAATTTTTTATCTTAATAATTTTATTTTTTATTCACGAGCAATCACATGGCAAGAAAGAGTCAAATAAAGAATGAAAGAATCGCGATATATTTTGATCTAATATGTGGAGTTACTTCATCTGTAATAGCATTAATAGGCATAATTTTTGTGGTTATATCAAATAGAGTCACAAGGATTGGATGGCTCATTACAGGTTTTACATTTTGGATGGGTTATTTTTTGTTTTCTGTTTTCATGATAAGTTATGGTCTTTATATAAACTATAAATCGAAAAATTTTGATCCCAGTAAATATAAGAAAGATTTAAGAGCACCGATAGTATGATAATATTACCTATCTGGCGCCTTTTTTCCTAACCATTTTTCATAGAAATTATCAATATCTGGAAGGAAGTTAAAAATCGTTGGATATCCCGGAGGAACGGCTTCTACATCTAATAGTCTAAAACACCCAGGACATAAATATTCTCTAAGTTCTTGCCAAGTAGGATCACATCCCATATCTTTAGGATAAAGTTCTTCAATTGTCTCAAATGTATCTCTAATCCGTATTCGACATTTAGTTTTCCAATTTATTTTATAATCTCCAAATTCATGACCGCAATCACATTTTACAATTCTGTGATTATCTTTTAGCACAATATAAAGATGTTCATGGAGAGGTAAAATTATTTTTTCTGGCCAAGCAACATTATCTTGTAAAATATCAAGTATTTTATCAAATCTATCAGCATCCTTATTACCACTTATTATTACTCTTAATTCATCCCAGGATAAAGTTCCATTAATCATTCTTTCTAATGTTTTCTTATCATAACTGACCATCTAATCCACCTCCACTTTGAAGTTTTCAGGAAGGTTCCAAAATTCTCGAAATTCTTTTGCCCATTTATCTGATAACTCCAAACTTTCTTTATACATAATTTTAACTGGCTTACTCAATTGATTTTCAATGAGTTTCTTTCGTTCCCTTTCTTTAAATTCTTCAAAAGTCAATGATTTTTCTTTTCTTTCATTTCTTAACTTTTTTTGTTGTTCTTGCGTTAAATTTTCATTACATTTCCATTCTTGACTCTCATCTTCATAAGTTGCAACCACTCCATAAATATGTAAGACTTTTTCTTGGGTGCAAATCCCATCGTTAAGATCTTGGATAACAGAATTTACATCCCTTTCAAGAGGATCACCATACCCGGGACCTCCACTCATGCACCAATGAAACATATCGTAATTCTTAAGTGCTATTGGATACATTTGAGCATAGGGTTTTCGTATAATATCTCCTTTTAAAAGTCGTTCAAATTCACCATTAGAAGGATCTGGGTCCCAAAGTGGATAATCTTCATGTTTTTCAAAAATCTCTTTTAAATTAGTGTTTTTTGCAATAAGTCTGTAAGCTGTAGGTTGGGGATATCCACCATGCATACCCCCTGCTCCACTAAAAACTAATCCCTCTGCGATACCAAAAAATTCAACATCTTTAGAATGAGCTACAAATGCCACACCCCCATAATTTGAACCTCCTCGATATTTTCCATGACCTACATTATTTGGTTTCACCTTCCTTGCTAAATAGGGTACTCCTCCTTGAAACAATTCCCAAGTCTCAACATCACCAAGATCTGATTCAGGATTCCACATTGCATATCCCCAATTTAAGCCATCTCTTACTGCGCTTGCTCCTAAACCTTGACCACTAATTTCGAATGTTGATAACATCCATAATTGTCCTTTTAAAGGTCCAGAATCATAAGTTCCTCCTCCTTGAATCGCATCCCTTGTTAAACCATATCCACTAAAGACTTCTTCTCTATACCCACGAGAAAATAATCCATAAGAAAGGCATTTCATCATGCACGAGTAGGCAGGTATTATGTTTCCCCAGGGATTCTGATAAGATAGATAAGGATCTCCTGGATTCGCCCATGAGCCTAAAGGAAAATAATTACTAACTGCATAATGAGCCCCATCATTAACTTTATCTCCATAAATTAGAATTTGTGTCAATAAAACCCATGTAGCTCCAGATAATGCTCCAATACCACAATTAATCGAATTTGGGCCGCATGCGCTAGCTCCATCAAATGAAAGATGTAATTTACTGCTATACTCATAAGTAAATTATTTCTCTTCATATATATAAATAATAGGGCTGGGATAATATTAATTAATGAGAAAGAAATAAGAAAAAATTATAATATTATTAAGGAATTTAATGTATAATGATATATAAATTCTATTATAGTGGCAATATTAAGAATCCATTCTTAATTTCAGAGTTAAGCAATTTCAAAAGTTAAAAAACACTGAATTTTGCAGACTCACAAAATTTTTCCTTTTTATATTTAGATTCAAATATTGATAATGATACTTCATATTAGATAAGAGAAGGTGAGAAAATGGAAAAAAATAAGAAAATAAATAGACGAGGTTCTCCTTTTGAGATAATGATATCTTTGGGGTTTTTAGCTATTTTTGTTGCCATGGCTATCTTTGGTGCAATTTATTTGGATATTAGTTTCTTAATTGGATTTTGTATTGGGGGGATAACATTTTTGCTGCTATTTTTAACATGGATAATGTGTCAAGAGTTAATTGAATCTCGTGAACCTAAATTAAAAATTATTTGAAATTATTTCTTTTTTTCTTTATATATTTGGAGTGGATCTTGAATGTATTATGAAGTATTATGTCAAGAGAGAAACTTAAAAGAAAAATGCTTCATTTACCAAAAATCTGTGCCGGACTTTATATTAAATTTCAAACCTTAGAAGATAGAGATATTTTTATTAATTCAGATGAGTTTAAGTTCTTGATGGGAGAGGCTACGGTCGCTGCTAAAAATGCTAAAGGCAAATTAGTTTCTTTTTGGAATCCTGAATGAAATTTTCTTTCTATTCTCCTTTATTCGATTAGGAAAAGAAAAGTTTTGCTGCTAAAACACTTCTACTTATTTCTGAGCAAATATATTATATTTTCAGATAATCTTTTTTTCTCGAATTCTTCCTTAATTTCTTTAGGAATCTTAGAAAATAAGCCTTCATCAATATATATGGTTTTTAAATATTTAAGTTGTAATAAAAATACAGGTAAAGTTTTAAGAGGATTTCCAAATAAGCTTAATGATTCCAGCTTTTCTAAATTATTTATAGATTTTGGCATACTTTCTAGCTTATTTTTAGATAGATTAAGAGTTCTGAGATTTCTTAGATCTCCAATTGATTCTGGAAGCTCTGCTATATTATTTTCATCTAAACGTAAAGTTTTCAATGAAGATAACTCATTAATCGAATTAGGTAATGAATGAATTCTAGTGGAAATTAGAGACAAATGTTCGAGAGATTTTAAGTTTCCTAAAGATTCGGGTAATCTTTTTAGTGGATTTTTGTCTAGGGATATTGACCTAAGTTTTACTAAATTAATTATGCTTTCTGGTATACTTTCTAGCTTATTATTACTAAAATCAAGCAGCTCAAGAATTTTTAGGTCGCCTATTTCCTCTGGTAAAGACACTAACTGATTATTATTTAGGCTAATACTTTGAAGACAGCGTAATTTACTTATTGATTCAGGGAGAGTCGCTATGTTATTTCCGTCTAAACTTAAATTTCTCAATGAAAGTAACTCACCAATCGAATCTGGAATAATACTGATATCATTATTTGATAGACTTAAATACTCAAGAGATTCTAGGTTTCCTAATGATTCTGGTAACGATTCTATCATATTACGATAAAGGCTTAGAGTTTTGAGAGATGCAAGGTTTGCAATCGTTTCGGGTAATGTAAATTGTTCTCCAGTTGAAATCACGAGTTCTTCAATATGTTTTAGATTACCGATATCTTCTGGAATATGTTTAATAGAAACTGATCCCTCATAGGAAGTTAACGATATCCCTATTACATAACCTTCCTCATTTATTTTATAAAACTTCGTTCCATGAGCATCATAAAAATATCTTTCCATTTCATTTTTAATATAATCTTCATTCTCAATTTTGGATTTAATGTCAGCTTTGCTTGCAGCTGTAAAAGACTCATAATAACTTACTGTGTCTTCTATTACTTTTTTTCTCACGTTGTCAAGAGGCATTCCTATTAATATTTCTAATAAACCCAATACATAAGCATCGTCTTTATTCACGCCTTCTTTGATATATCTCAAGGAGTGATATCTACGAGCTTTATCTTTAACCCATTGAGGTATGCTATTTAATTTGATACCTTTTAGGCTTAGATATTTCAATCTTGGGAGATGAGAAAAGTCGGACAATTCACTTAGACCAGTTTCATGAATATACAAGTATCGTAAATTTTTAAGATTTTTAAATGATTTTGGAAGTTCAGTCAGGTTTTCACTATATTCTATTGATAAAAACTTAAGTTTGGAGAGGAATCCTATAGTGTTCGGAATTTTAGTAACATCTCTTAGAATTAAACCTGAAATATGACCATTATATATTGAAGTTTCTCTCCCTCCTGTACTTAATTGAGATTTTTTTAAGTAAATATAATGAATTGTAGTAGGATAATCTCGCCAATCATTAATGTAAACACCACCTCTTTTTTTTTCAACATTAATAAAAGGTGGATATTTATTAAGCAAGTCGTCATACTCAACGCTTAGTTGTAATTGAATACAAGGAAATTGAAATTCATACAATTCCTCATCCCAATCTAACAAAAATTTAATCTCATCAAGATCTAAGTTATAATTATATTTTGATATTTTATGAAGTAACACATTTAACACTTGATGATGAACCCCATGTTTTGATCCTTCTAAATGCTTCCATAGCTTTCTAGCTACTGAAATCGATATTTCTTTTCCTGCCCATTCTCTTAGTAATGGTACAGATTTCGCAGGAAAATTATATATGAGTGTTTTTACTGTGGATCCTCTAACTATAGCACTATTACTCATAACTGTATTTGTAAGAAATTCTAAAATGATTTTACTATCGAATCTATTTTCTTCAATATATTCAATCATTTGAGCTAAAAGAATGTTAAAGGTGTTTAGTTCTTTTAAATTAAGAATTTCCCTGAATAGTTCACTTGTGTAATTATGATTATTAAGAACTTTTTCTAGTTTTTTGAAATATTTAACAATATCAGAAATGTTTGATGCTGCGATACAGAGCAATTTTCGGAATTGTAAATCTTCTGTGTTAGCGTATTTGTACAGAATATTGTTCAATTGATTGATATCTAGTAACAATTGAGTAATAAAATATACAATATCTTTCCACTTGGTGTGTTCGTCTATTCTAATTAAATCCTTGCGAATATTTTTATATGTATTATTAAATCCTGCATCCAATTTTTGTCTTAGAGTTTCTATCGCTGTGGAATAGTCAAGTACCTCTAATTCTTTGTGAGAAGACAACTTCAATTTGCTAAAAAGTTATTTATTTTTGTCTTATTTTTGTATAAGATACTCCTTATTATTAATCTTCATACTTTTTTGATTTACTAAATAATATCTCCTTATTCTTTTGTACGAACTTCCAGCTAAACCCTTTTAATCCTTTTAGGGGGCCTTCAATACCCTTTGGGTTGCCCGTCCTGGTGAAGGTGATATTAGTCTTTTTGATCGCCCTTACTACATTATAAGGGTTTCTAAATTTCTGGATGAGCAACATAGCTTTTTTAGGACCAATATCTACCAATCCTTCTATGATATAAATCCACCGGTCTTCGATGGTCATTCCTTTTGGGGCTTTCCGAGAAAGGAGTGGCATGTCATTTTTCACTTGTTCTCGATAGGCAATTCGCTCAATTGTTATGGCGGTTTCCTCAAGATTTCGAGTTGGGATTACAGAAATCCCTAGCTTATAAGAAATGAATGCAAGTGCTCCGTAAATTGAAGAAATTTTCATCCCTACTTTATTGAAAACTTTATCATTTAAACCCTCTAAAATTAAAATAGGAGTTGAATATGTATCCTTTAAACGTATTAATTGTTCAAAGAGACGATTATCCATAATAGATGAGATAAAATCAAATCCTTCTTTTCGTTCAATAGCTACTTCTTCTGAAATATCAAAAGAAATCGAAGTTATTTGTGAAGAGAATAAGGAAGATGAGTATAAAGATTCATTAATAGAGATGATACAAGCTTTAGATAGGTCTCAGCAAACGGTAAAAAAGGCGTATAACTTATTCCTTAGCAAGGCCTTCGCAAAAAACTAAAATTCGAATATCTCAAATCAAAAAAACTTAAATTAGGATTCACTGTTTAAACTTCCTTGAATCAAAGATTCTTTTTTACAAATCATAATTTGAGCATATGAGTCATTCCCAAATGGATGTTTGGTATGTGTTCCATATTTTTGGAGTATTTTGAAACCGTTATAATGCATTAAACTGTCTAATTCTTGAGGAAAGATCATTCGACAGT
>JAHLWT010000145.1 GCA_019057775.1 Promethearchaeota archaeon | reverse complement strand
TATTGAGGTATCTAAGGAAATTACTAGTACAGAGGAATTTGAATATTTATGGGAAATTCGCGATAAATTAGATCAAGAAGGAAAAACTTCTGAAGAGATAGAAGAGGTAATGCACGAAGCGGAAGAGATGTACGAAACGCTTAAGAACGCAGAGAAATTATACGAAGAGCAAGAACTGGAGAAACTTAAGCTAGTTGATCACGAAGATGAAGCGAGCGTAGAGGATCTAAAAGAAGATTTGGATAGAATAGATCTGATAGAGCAAGCTGTTGAATTAGAAGAAAATCTGGTTCAACAAGGGGCATCTCAAGAAGAGATAGATGTGAAAGTAGAGGAATCCATAGAGGAAACCTTAGAAACAACCAAGTTTGAAGAGAAATTGGAAAGAATAATTGAAAAAGAACGAAAAGAGTTACTTAATCGCGAAGACGAAGAGAGCGTAGAGAAAGAAGATTTGGATAGAGTAGACCTAATAGAGCAAGCTGTTGAATTAGAAGAGAATTTTGTTCAACAAGGGAAGTCGCAAGAAGAGATAGACGCGAAAGTAGAGGAATCCATAGAGGAAACCTTAGAAACAACCAAGTTTGAAGAGAAATTGGAAAGAATAATTGAAAAAGAACGAAAAGAGTTACTTAATCGCGAAGACGATGAAGAGATTGGTGTTACAAGAGAATATATCGATCGACCAGCTGAAGCAGAGTATTATATGGAACAAGAAGAGGAGTTGCATCGGCAAGGAATGACTCAAGAAGAAATCGATGAGCAGATGGAAGAGATTGCGAACAGTTACCAAAACGAAATAAACAAAAAACCAGAAAACGAACAAGAATCGATTGTAAATGAAAAGCTTAAAAAGCACGATTTAGAGATTAACGAACAAAATTCAAGTGCGGAACGTTGCGATCAAATTGAACTAACATCTACCTTAAGCAATGAAAAGGAGGTAGAAACTTACGAAAATGTTGAGAATAAAGAAAATTTAGAAGTATTAAAACAAGGATTAGATGCTATCGAAAATGAATCCGAAGATAAGAAAGAATATCTTGAGGAAATTAGTAAGCTAGGAAGTGAAGAATTTGACGAAGAAGAAAGTGAACGCCTTCAAGAGTTATATCGCCAAGAAACGGGCAGAAGACCTATATATGCTAAAAAAAAAACAGTAGGTTATAGCCAATGGTTAGAGCAACTAGAATTAAGAGCGAAAAAAATTAAAAATTCTAAAAGTGAAAGCGAAAAAAAAAAAGAAATTAAAGAAGAGTATTGGAAAACAACCCTTAAACAATGGATAAGAAAGGCTTCCGAAGAAGAATGCAACACTGAACTTAAATTCGAGTTAAAAAGAGCTCTTGAGAGTTATAACAAGTTCGAATATTTGACTCGAAAATTCTTGGAATTATATGAAAAGGCTCAATACGAAAAACTCTCTGAAAAAGAAAAGAATAGATTAAAAACCTTAACAGAAAGACTACAGAAGCTAGGTCCGATCCAACTAGAACTATTAGCAAATATTCGTGCTGTTAAAGAATATATCAACGATCAATATTATTGGGATTTTTGGAACATACATCTTGTTAATCGAGTAATTAGCAAATTTTTTAAGCACATCTCGCAGAAATATAGAGAGTTAAGGAAAGAACAAGAAAACGAGAAAATTAATGAAAATCGTATAAAAAAATCATTCTTAGAATATGAGGAATTTAAATACACTAATCAAGAAATAAATCTAAGAGAAAGTAATATTGCATTTGACGAAAATCTCCAATTTAATAAATCAGAAATCAAAGTGCCCAATCAAGAGAGAATCAAAGTACCCAATCAAGAGAAAGCATTAATAAGGGAAGAATTTTCAGCGGGAATCCCCATTCAACGAATATTGAAAATAATTAAAAACAATAAAGAGACTTTTGAAGATGATTTCATCAAAAAGCTTCAATCCTTTTATGGTGAAATGACTAAAAAAAATATACAGACATTATCTTTAGGTGTTAGACGTATAGATAAAATCGTAAAAGGATTTGATAATATGATTTATTTGGATCGGTCAATTTCACAAGATTCTTTAAAAAAAATGGAATTGCTTATCAATAGAAAGATTAAGGTTATTAGAAATTGGAAAAAACCACGAAGAGAACGGATTTCTGGAGCTAGGATAAAGATTATTAGTGATGGTATTAACACAATTAAAAAAGAAATAAAGTCAGGGATCCACATTTCACATTTAACAGATATTATTAAGAATTATAAGAACGACGACGCTTTTTTTCATTACATTAAAAAAATTTATATAAATGCTATAGAATCTCATATAATAAAGGTTAAAATACCTCTAACAAAATTAAACGAATTTATCACAAATTGGGAGAATATTTTATATAGAGGGTATGTAATTTCAGAGAAAGATTTCTCCAAATTACAAATGTTGATTGGAAATCAAAATTCTATTTCTCATAAAGTTGTATATGGCAGACAAAATCTTGAAGCCGTGAAATTAGTAAAAAATAAGTCTCATGCTGAACTAATTGGAACATTTATCGTAAGAGGATCTATTACTACAAGAGGTAATGATTTGATTATTTCTTATAATACAGATGATCATCATAATTATATTACACATCTAAAGGATCTAATTAATACTGTATTTGGAAAGCCACCAAATATATTAAGGACCAGAGACAGACTGCATATATCAGGTCAGAATGTTATAAAATATTTAACTTCTCAAGGTTTGTCAAACGAAAATAGAAGAGTTCCATCATGGATTAATAAGCCACTAACTTGGATTAGGGAAAATGCAGACGAATGGAAGAAAAATTATATGCCACTTGTGGTTGCTTGTCTAAGAGGTATGATAAATGGCGCTGGTTGGATTGGCGTTAAATCAAAACATGATCGGATTGTAATTCAGTTATCAAACGTCAATAGATCAATATTAGAGGACTTTAAGGAATTATGCAATTCTTTAGATATCAGAACGAGTGATATTAAAGAAAGCATTCGAAAAGATGGGCGTCAAAATTATTACATTTATATTTCTTCCGTAGATCAGGTTAAAAGGTTTCTTATAGACGTCATCAAACCTAAAAGATGGGAATGTCTAAAAGACGATATACAACAAATCTTAGATGTAAGAGGAACTTCTATTGAAGCTGTTTTAGAGATGAGTCCCGAATTAAAAAATTTAAGGAGAAAGCTTTTCCAGCATCAAAAACAACGATATA
The DNA here is from genome assembly GCA_019057775.1 of Promethearchaeota archaeon. The sequence continues at coordinate 6,930 of JAHLWT010000145.1, read as the reverse complement.
CATTCCTTTATAATCCCATCCGAATAAAAGATATTGAAAATCCTATTTTACGAGATTGTTTGCATAATTACATTGAAAATGTGTCCCTCAAACTTTTTCCTTATAATGAATTTGAAGTGAAAAATAATATTAGACCTAGCAGTTTAAAGTTTGTTGGTGAGCATTTAAAAGACGAAAATGGACGGACTATTTATAGAGAGGTAATAAAAACGCAATTTATAAAAAATCATTTTATTAGTAAATTAACTTCTGGTCCTAACCCCAAAATGAAAATTTATAACTATAATGAATTATCAGATGGTCTTTACAAAAAACTTTTGGATTTGGTTAGAGAAGTATATGACGAATTTCGCAATAAGCGTCTTGGACGACCTTGGCATGAACCTATACTTAAAAACATTATGATTAAACTTCCTAATGCAATGGCTTGTGAGAACCCTGTATGGGAAAGAATAGAAAGCAATTTATATTGCGTCGGTCATATAGATTTGAATTTAGTTAATAACAATACATTATTTATTGCTGATTTAAAAGATGATGAAACTGATGTTATTAAAAGTTTACTCCAAATTTTATCCTACGGATTAATGCAAAAGCGACTTGTCTTCAAGAAACCTTCTGATTTTAATGCTTTTAATTTAAAATGTATCCTTTTTACTAAGGACGAAGTTTGGGAGTTTGATCCCGAGATTTTAAAATCAGAATTTATAGATTTCATTAAATATGTTAACTCACTTAGAGAAAAGAATTTAAAAAGTTTACCTTTTTCAAAAGGGCTACAAAGGACAGATCTTTTAGAAGATATCGAGAAAATTATGGGTTTCCATACACAATTAGATGATAATTGATAACATTTAGAAAAATTTTTTTGATTTCCAGAATTAAAAAGAAATAGTAGAACATGAATGAATTTATTGTCATTAAAGGTGCCAGGATACTGGAGTATTGACTTTAAATACAATGAAAAAAATATTAGATTAAGACAAAAATAAATATCAATATTAAAAGGTTAAAAATTAATGAATAATAAACTGTATGAACTTCAAAGATTAGTTCAATCTTATGTTGCTTCAAGACAGCCTGAACGAGTCTATAGAGTCATTAACCTTGAATTCTGTTTGAGATCCAAATATCTCTCGATATAATCTCTCGCTTTCTACTTCACCAATAAATGATCCTTTTTTTGAATCCCAGAAACGATGTTCATAAGGTCTATATCCTTCCATAAAATCGTCTCTCAGGAAATTACTCTCATAAACCCTTTGGTCACATTTACATTTATGGCAATATGCCATTTCAAACTCTGCTTTATTTTCTGGACATTCAATCCAATTCTCTCCATCCTTTTTGAAATATCTCATGATATGTTTATCGGAATGGCATATTTGGCATCTATAATGATTGCTTATATGATATCGCTGTCTTATTTTAGGTTTTTTTTGTGCTAGACCTAAATATACTTTTTTTTCTTTTTTAAAGTCCCAAATCCTGATTTCTCCAGAAGAGTCAAAGGCAATAACCCAGTCTGTATTAGGTATGAAATTTACTTGGAAAACACTAGATAAATGATTGAATGGGCCATATTGCCATTTTCCATCTAAATCATAAACATAGACTGTGTTATCTGCTGAACCACTTGCTAAATATTTTCCATTAGGAGAAAGCTTAACTGACATGACTCCATCATTATTCATTAAAATCGTATTAATTAATTCTCCTGAATGAAAATCCCAGATTTTTATAGATTGATCTCCAAGTTCACCAGCACTTACAATTAGGTTACCATTAGCAGAAATATCTAAAGACATGATTCCTCCTTGATGCCCTTCAAGTACTCTAATTAAATTCCCAGATTTGATTTCCCAAATACAAATAGTCCAATCATCTAGTCCACAAATAATATATTTATTATCTGGAGAAGTAATAATTGACCAAATACTTTGGTCATTTATTTTGATTGTATTTATTAGTAAATACGAATTAAATTTCCAAATTTCTATTTCCTTTTTGTTATTATAAATTATTAAATAATTCAAATCTGAAGTTATGGTAAATAGGTTTATAAAAAACGAACCTTTTCTGGAAATCTGTATCTTATTTATAATCTGTGAAGAAGAAAATTGCCATAAATAAACGTAATTTTTTGAATCACTTATTATAAGGTATTTTCCATCTGATGTTATTTTAATTCCTTGTATCTCATTAAGAAAGGTTACTGTTTTGGATTTAATTCCATCTGATAATTGCCAAAATGTAATATTATTCACGTTATTTCTATCAGTCGTAACTAAATATTTCCCATCAGAAGTGATTTGATCTAAGTTTTTTAAATGAAAGCTGCCACCTTTAATTGTATGTAGTAATGACCAAGTTCCCAAATCCCATATTTTTATTTGGCTATCCCATGCACCACTAATAATATATTTCATATCGGAGGTTAGGATTAAAGAATTAACTTTGTAGTTATGCCCTTTAAGACAACCTAAACACGTCTTAGTTTTTAGATCCCATACATCTATTGATCCTTTATCAAGATATCCATAAGCAATGAATAAATATCTACCATCCAATGGTAAGAATATTTTACTAAAGAAATTATTTTTACTTGAGAGTTTTATTTCAGTTTCAATTTTCCCTAAATCTAAATTAAATATCTTTACTATCCCTTCTTCAATATCTAATGAAACTAATATATCTCCTTTATCTGAGAGAGCTCGGGAGGTTAATGCTGTCTTCTGAGTTTTAACTAATTCTCCCGTTTTTAAGTCCCAGATTTTAACAGAATAATACAAAATTCCAAATATGTATTTTCCATCTGGAGAAATCTGTACATTAAGTGGTTCTTCTCCATCAGTATCTTCTAAAGTTAGTAATAATCTTCCAGTTGCTAATTCCCATATTTTTATTGTACGATCGCTATTTCCGCTTACTATGCAATTTCCATCGGGGGATATTGCGATTGAATATACGGTACACTTCTTCTTACTTGGAATAATAGAACGTACTAAATCTCCCGTTGATACATTCCATATATTTATTGTGCTATCACGACCCCCACTCACAATATACCTACCATTAGGTGTAAATGAGATGTCCCGAACCCATTTTTTATGACCATGTAATGTCATTAGAAGTCTACCAGATGGAAATTCCCATATTTTTATTGTAGTATCATACGAACCACTAGCTAAATATTTCATATCAGGTGAAATTGCTAAGCACTCAATTGAATCGGAATGCCCAAAATTAGGAATGAAGTTAAAAGCTCTTACTAAATTTTCACTTTTAATATTGATGTAATCTGTATATAGAATGCTTTTATAATTTTCAATTTCAAATTTTTGTGTGTGAACAGGTTTTCCAAATAGATCAATTTGTTTCTTTCCCATTTTATTTATTCCATTTTGTTATTAGTTTTTTACCTTGACTGAACCTCCAAATGCTTCATCGAAGAATAAGTTTTATTCCTTATTCCTTATTATTGAATTTTATTCTCATTAGAAAAATTATTTTGATTTCCAGAATTAAAAAGAAATTATACTTTTATAATTATTATGCATTTTCTCTTTTTTCATTCCAATATAATTTTTCAATATTATGTTTTAATTCTGAAAATTCTTGACTTGCTAGATCTGGGAAATTATCCTTTATCAATTTGCTTAAATAATCACTAAAGTAAACATTTATAAGAAAATTTATTTTCCTCTTTTCTTCCATAGTTAAAGGTGTTTCTCTATACTTTTTATAGAGAGGCATTATTATTTTATATGCCTCCGAATTTCTTATTTCATTCAGATGATCATTATATACTTCACTTAGGAATGGAGTTAAGTGTTTCGGAAATTGACCATCCCAAGAGAGATATTCCCCGGCTATTCTGATTAGTAGCTCTTTTTTAAAGACTGGTTCCTTTAGAAAAATAACTTGCTCTTCTTCATCCATACAATACAATACATCAATGATCCATTTAGAAATTTCTTCAATATCCCCTTTAGATGCCACATTTAATATAAATTCTTTCATGGGACTTAAGAAATATTTAAGATTTTCTCCCCAAAAGAATTTCTCAAACCACTCTTCTCCCTCAAGGCGATCTATTCTCAAAAGAGCTGACATTATAACTTCATTATATTTGTCTATAAGGGAAATAAACTTATCGATATTAATGAACTCTATAAATTGAAGCCTAAATAAAGCTAGAAGATTCTCAGAGTCGCTTGAACGCGCAAGCTCCTCAATTTTTTCGAGAAAAATATCTGATGTATGCTCGATTAATTCAGCAGGAAAAATACCATGGTATGTAAGGATATTCTCTTCATTTGAATCTAAGTTTTTTATGCTATTTATCAAGAAATCTAAAAAATTTATTTCAGTTGAGGCTAATAAATCCAAAAAATCTTCCTTTTTTAAATACTCAATAACTTGATAATCGAACAAATCCAAGAAAACCTCAATTTTCTTTTTTTTAATCATTCTAATTATTGAATCTTTAAATGGTTTGGATAATTCTTCTTTTTTTCTGTATTTAAATCTATGAAACCAATCTCCCACTGCATAATGTTCCTCGTTTTTAATCGTTTTAATGATATTTTCGAGTAGATTTATGTTAGGGTCCTCAAATAGGGAAGCTAGGTCCGCCCCCTCAAATATCCCGATTAAAAATGATTCGACTATTGTTCTTAGTTTAATTTTAGTCGATGTAGTCATTATTTCAAGTAATTTGGGTTGAATAGATTCGTGGCAGAATTTTCTTAATTCGTCATAAAGACTTCGCTCCCAACCTGTTAACCTATTATTTAAATCCGTAGTTTGAAGACAAAACAATAGATTTTCGAGGAAATTAATTTTTGGATCGTTTACTAAGTCGAGAAAATCATCTTCAGTTAATATATTAAGTAAATACATATCAACTAGATCTGCTAAAGAATCCCACTCTTCTGTATTAATAATTTTAATAAGTTTCTTCTTTAGAAAATTAGAAAGGATTTCTCCATCCTCTTGTATGAAATTATGGCGCCAATCATAGAATTCGAAATCATATTCTAAATCAAAATAGAATTCATCCTCTTCATCTTCCTCATCATAGAAATAATAATCCCTTTCCTTCTCCCTTTCCTTTTTATAATATTCATATAGAACATTTTCAATTTCTTTGTTGGTTAATAGTTCAAAAATTAATTCAAACTCATCATCTTTAAGATTATTTAGAGTTTTATAATTCCTATGTCTTTCTAAACTATATATAATCGCTTTAATTACTTCAATGTCCTTGTTTTTAATTTTATCTCTTACAAAATTTCTTGGTAATAACCCTCCAAATCCGTTTTTTATTAAAAGGGAAGCATCGCATTTTTCAGCGTTTTGTGTAATTAAGGTTTTAAATTCCTCCATAGCATAATCATCTCCAATATTAATCAAAAATTTGTAAATGGGGAATACTACATATCTAAATTTTTGAAGGTTATTAGATAGATAGTCCTGCAAATCAGAGTTTCTCTCTAATATGTTCATTTTTATATTGTCCTCAATAAGATACTTTGTATATCCTTGTTTTATAAGGTATAGCATCACATTAGGACTACCAAGCTCAAATCTTTTCGCAATTTCTTCCTTAAATACCTTTATAGCTTTGGGGTCTCCTGCATCCACAAGCTCTTTCAATAGAGGAAAGGATAAATTACTATGCATTAATCTTGTATCATAATCATTTTCAGCCCACATTTGCACGTTAGAACAATGAGCCCAAAACTCTTGTTCTGGAGTTATAGTTACCTCTGATTCTGGACTTTTTGAACTGAATATGTTCTGTCTTGTCTCATCTTGAGTCTTATAAATTTCTGAGGCTTCATCAATCGAGTCAATCTCATCATACATGGAAATCTCATTTTTAGGGATATTAAGAGTCAATTGAATACATTGTAAAAATCTTCTCCCATTTATATAGAGATATGTGTGCTCGTTTACTATTTTTAAACTTAGATAATCATTGATGTCAAAGCCATCTATTAAATCTTCTTTTGGATGGATTTTCTCTCCCTCTTGCCAGATTTCCCTAACTTTATGATAATCTTCACGGTTGTTAAAGACAATTTCAAATAAATAATTAACATTCTCACCACCATCTTCGTATTCTGATTCCCACCAACCAATATATCTAAAGGAGACAGATTGTCTATCGTCATTATGATCGAGATCAGCAATTCCATCACTAGGGGTTAATAAACCAAAATATACACGTCCTTCATCATATGAAATATAACATAAATCAGATCCAGGACCTATACTTAACCATGAATCTGATCTTTTAGTTTTTCGTCCATTAAGGTAAACTTCAATATCTTTGTACTTATCTTTATCTTCTGTCAAGATTACTATTTAATTTCAGTAATGTTTTTAATTTTTGTCCTATAATAGCATAGGATATTTATAAATAAAAATTATTTTAAATCCTTGAGTGCTGAATTTTTCTAATGTTCTTTTAATAATTCATAAATTGTATACCCAGATTCTATATAATTTTTTTTAAATGTAAATACAAGTGTAAGGTTTTATAATATCTTAGAAAAACTTTTTTGATATCCAGAATTAAAAAGAAATAGTAGAATATGAATGAATTTATTGTTGTCAAGGGTGCCAGAGAGAACAACTTAAAAGATATTAATGTAAAAATACCTCGTAATAAGCTTACGGTTGTAACTGGAATAAGTGGAAGTGGGAAAAGTTCGCTTGTCATTAATACGATATTCGCGGAGGGACAACGAAGGTTTCTTGAATCTTTATCAAGCTATGCCAGACAGTTTCTTGGTGAAATGGATAAACCAGATGTAGATTCAATAGAAGGATTATCTCCTGCTATAGCTATAGAACAAAAACCGTTGTCAAAGAATCCTCGAAGTACTGTAGGAACGGTCACAGAAATATATGATTATT
>JAHLWT010000144.1 GCA_019057775.1 Promethearchaeota archaeon | reverse complement strand
ATATGAAGTACCCCTTTCAAAAGGTATGAGTATATTAGATGCTCTTTTTTACATACAAGATTACCACGACTCTACTTTCGCTTTCCGTTATGCTTGCAGAGGTGCCATTTGCGGTAGTTGCGGAATGACGATTGATAAAGTTCCTAAGTTGGCATGTAGAACTCAAGTAACAACCGTTAAAACTACTAAAAAACCTATTAATCTTCCAGAAGTAGTTTTTGGAGATACTTCAGATTGGGATCAAGACAATGAAATTTTAATAGAACCTTTACCAAATATGAACGTTATCAAAGATTTAGTAGTAGATATGGAACCTTTCTGGAGATTTTATCGCGAAGTTGAGCCTTACTTCACCAATAAATGGAACGATGTTGCACCAGAATCTTCACAATCCCCAAATGATATGAAAACAATAGAAAGGTTAGTCTATTGTATATTGTGCGGAATATGCTGGATGTGTCCTGTTAACGCAAAAAATCCAGATTATCTAGGTCCAGCTCAGTTAGCAAAATCAGATAGATTTATCCGCGATTCTAGAGTTGATAAGGAGAAACAAGAGAATGTTCTATCACGCGTTTTACAAAATGACGCTGTTCCCGCTTGTGAAAAGTTTTTCGTATGCAATCGAGTGTGTCCTAAAGGTGTTATGCCTGGAACTGCAATCAAGGACATTCGAGATAATTGGATAAGTGAAAAATAAAATTAATAATATTTTTATAATAATTTTTTTTCTAATCAACTTTTTTTGTAGAAGCTGCTGTTTTATCAGGGTCTACGATTATCTCTACAATAGATGGTTTTCCAGAGCGTAGAGCGTTTTGCAGTGCTTCATCCAATTTGTCTGGAGTATTTACTCTTACGCTAAATCCTCCACATGATTCGGCAAACTGAGCAAAATTTGGATTAGGAAACTCAACACCATATATGGGGTAACCATCGCGTACTAATTCCTTTTTAATGTTCTTTAATACTCTATCGTTAAATACAATAGCAATGATATTTAATTTTTCTCTTACAGCAGTAGTGAAATCTGCCATCAACATGCCAAAACCACCATCTCCAGCCACGCAAACTACTTGTCTATCGGGAAAGTCTAACTTTGCAACTAAAGCTGCTGGCAAGGCGAAACCCATACTTGCCATATTCGCATTTATGTAAGGTTTATGCCCTTCACAAAGGAATTTCTTGTAGAACCAATATGTATGGTCTCCTACATCTACGGTTATAATCGCATCGTGATCTAAATGGCGCCTTAACGCCTGTATCACAAATCCTGGGTTGATAGGAACAGAAAAGTCCTTTGAATCCTTTTTTAATTCCTCCATATGTTGAAGTTTCATGTCAAAGACTTGATATAAGAATTCTTCATTTGCTTCTTTTTCTTCGATTAAGGGTACTAATTTTTCTAATACTCGATGCCCGTCACCGACCAATCCAACATGCACATCAAAAGTTTTACCGATTCTGGTTGGATCTTTATCTATCTGCACAAATTTTTCACCCGGTGAAACTAAATTAGCTTGTCTGAAACCAGATCCGATAATGATAATTAAATCACAGTCTCTGATTGCCTTTGCAGCATACTTGGTTCCTATAGAACCTAAAACTCCCACTGAATATTGATAAGATTCATGTACAACTCCCTTAGCCCTAGAGGTTGTGGCAATTGGAGCGTTCAATTTCTTGGAAAGTTCCAAAAGCAAATCTCCAGAAAACCGTGAACCCCATCCTCCAAAAATTACTGGTTTATTACATCTATTAATTAAATCAGCAGCTCTTTGTATATCTTTCTCAGATGATACAGATTCACTACTAAAAATCCTTGTTTTGGGATCAATTATAGGAGCATCTAATTTATCTGCTAATACATCTGTAGGACAACTCAATACTGATAAACCAGGTTTTTTAAGAGCATACTTAACTGCCATCATAGTTAGCTTAATAGCTTGGTTAGCTCTTGCAATGGTTTCCGCATATTCAGCAAAAGGACGAAATAAGGATATTTGGGATATTTCTTGAAATGCCTCGCTTCCAAGATACACTTCAGCTACTTGGCCTACAAGTGCTAGTACAGGACTTCTATCGGTAGCGGCATCCATTAATCCCGTGATTAAATTAGTTGCACCAGGACCCGCAATAGACATGCACACACCTAATTTACCTGTTATTTTTCCGTGAGCCGAAGCCATAAAGGCTGCTGTCTCTTCGTGTCGAGTTAAAATAAAATCGATCTTATCGTTTTTCCTTATAGCATTGAGAAGAGGTAGATTAGAGTCTCCAGGTATTCCATAAATGTGTTTAACTCCAAAAGCTACTAATTGTTCAATAATTTTCTCCGCAACATTAGTTTTAATACTTTCATCTCCTTTACTCACACCTTCAGCAACGAAAGCAGATTTAGGAGCACCACATACAGGACAATTATAGGAATCAGGCAAATCAACAAACCTTTTTCCTTCAGTACTTTCATCATAAATATAATTACAAACAGAACATCTGTATTTTGCCATAAGTTCCACATTCATATAATGATAAAAATTTCTCTCTGGTATAATCAGAAATAAGAAAAAATAAAGTTATAAAGTCAACTGTAACATTATCAATATTAAACACAATATTATTAGATCTAGGTTACCAAACTAAATATCTATTGAAAATAG
>JAHLWT010000143.1 GCA_019057775.1 Promethearchaeota archaeon | reverse complement strand
AAGCTCGTTTTGTTAACTCTATTTATAATGCCCGAAGAAATAAAAAAATATAAGACCAAATATAATACCGAACATTCTACTATAGAAGATGCTGTTGAGTATGAACTTGTCTTGGATGTTGCTAATAATATATGCAAGGCGTTGAGCTGGTCGACCATAAACCGAACAAAAAGCGAAAAGAATGGTATTATTAGATTAATATTAGAGAAAAGAGAAGAACTTATGAAGTTCCTTAAAGATGTATCACCATCATTTAATATAGAAATGTTTGATAAACATATATATTGCGATAACTTATTTCGTTATCATTAAGCCCCCCATTAATTTTTTCTTTTTTTGAAGGTTTATTTGATTTTAAAGCGATTTAATAACTATTAAGCTTATTGGAGAAAAGTTTAAAAATAAAAAAAAAGTAATATAGATATTATATAGATGTTGATTTTTGATTTTTGATATGTAGCCCACTACAACCATTTATCTAAAGTCAATTTTCTATATACTATATTTTTGATTTGGATTTTTATTGTTTCTTTGCCGACTAATTTCTTAGAGTTTTGTCGGTCTTTTATAACAATTATCATTTTATAAACACTCATATTTGTGTCAAGATTATGAAGTTATACAAAGATATTTGAATGCTGATATTAAGGGATAGGTTATTAATCTATGAATAAATTATAAACTAATCAATAATCTCAGAATTGTCATATTCGTTCCAATAATCATCTATTTATCACTTTCTTTTCTTATGTAAGTGGTTTTACTGTTCTTTTTTATGATACCCTTTGTCTCTAAAAGTTTTAATACACGAGTAAAACCATAAGTGAGTCCTTGCGTATTATTAGTATTATAATAATCTTTTGCAAGATTTCTAGTATTAAGATTTTTATTGGTTTTTAAATATTCTTTAGTATAGGTATAGAGCTTCTCATCCACTCTATATATAGGCTTCTTTCTCTTTTTACGGTTAGGATTACTCTCGCAAAAGTTTGTATGTTGGTCACAGTGCTGGATTGTTATTTCTCCACAAAAGGGACACATGAAAAAACCATTCAACTTTTTATTATTGTCTTCCATATTCTTTACTCATTTTCGGTATTCTTTCTATTTTCTTTCTCTTTATACTCTAACGGTTTAAATGATTGTAGGAATTCTCAGTTAGCATATTTTTAATATGTAGATTTTATATATTTGATAATATCGTAAATAGAGAACCCCGTTATGAATAAAAGGATAATATGAGACACGACAAGTTCTAAATCCATTTCATTATGTTTATTGAAATGTACTGTTGTTTGTCCATAGATATCACTCCTCCATTTTGCATAACGTATAAGCTTTGTTATTGTAAGCCATCCAATAACAGAAACCAAACCTACTCCCATTTTCCCTAAAACTCTTAAACTCGTTTTTGTACTTTCTTTCATAATTTATATCCCGTGTGCTATTAATCTATCATCTAAATCTTTTAATTTATCATACACCGCATTCTTAGTTGGAGTCCCCTTATCTCCGTTCCAACCAGCTCCGTAGGCGGTATCATCACCAAAAAGGACTGTATCAGTACCGTTATCCAAATAATCTATACCACAATCAGAAACAGAATTTTCTCCAACAATATTATCATTACTACCAACAGTAAGAAATATTCCATAACCATCCCCAACACCCGTATTTTTAACCCAATGAACTTGATTTCCTGATATTATATTTTCATCACCACCAGCTATGTAGATTCCAGCTATGTCACCAGCACCACTAAAAGTCGGATTACCGTCAATTATATTACCTTGAATTATACTATTAGATACACTTTGCAATCTAAGATTATCATCACAACCAACTATATAATTATGAGAAATATTACAATGTGCCATTACATTAAGGTATAGATTGTTAGCACAGGTTACGATGTAATTATTACTAATTATAATCTGACTACTAAAACCGAAAAAATATATAGGATTATTGGCTAATTGTTCTATAGTATTATATATAATTGTAATATCATTTGCCCCATCAACAACTATACCTTGGTATAACTCTTTAAATAAATTATCAGTTATAAAATAATTTTCAGAGGCTTGATTATCAATATATAATCCAATACCCTTTTCATCACCATCCCCCAATATCTCTAATCTATTTAATATTAGTCTACCAATTGTACTTACTGCTGGTATATCAATAATGCGTGTAGTATCTGTAGTTAACGAACTAACATCAATAATAAAATTTCTTAATTCACATCTCTTAATAGAAGATATACTAAAACAAGTAATATCCCCAACGGTAGTAAGAACTGTATCATTCCCTTCACCTTCAATTATATAATCTCCACCACCATCGACATCAATAGTTGCTGCGAGAGTTATTATTCCAGAGATTATATGGATAATACCAGATTTCGCAGCGATAGAGTCAATAGCGTCTTGAATATCCTGAACAGAAAAACAACGATATTCAATATCATTATTAGTTCCATTATCACTCCATTGAACAGTATTTCCCGTTAAACTGTTCTCTTTTATATAATTCAAATCTGAATTAATAGTTAGATTTATTCCTATTTGATTTGTATTTACAACATTACCATTAATTTTATTATTATCTCCATCTATATTGATTCCATAATTCATATCGGTTATATTACAATTAGTAATTCTACAATTATTCGATTGTAGTTCAATACCATACCCGTTAACTCCATCTCCATCAATAGTAATATTATCAATGATAACAACTTTATTACTTGCCTCATTTACTATAATTCCTTGAGTATCAGCAGTATAATTATTTAAGTCTAATTTTATTAATTCAATAACAACAGATTCAGCATTAGTTATATTGAATATCGAAATACCATCCACAGCTTCCAAAACCGTATTATCACCATGTCCGTAGATAACATACGAACCACCTCCATCTATATCAATTGTCGTAGCTATAATATGTGTCCCCGCCTCTATAAATATAGTTCCTGCCTCTCCACTTGTAGCAATTTGGTCAATAGCAGATTGTAGTTCGGTTGCCGAACCTACTGAATGTATATCTTCAAGAACATTATATATTATTTGTTGTTGATAAGCAATATATTCAGGAAACTCATCACCAATTACTTTATGCATGTTCATTAATCTGAGCCATTCTTTTTTTAGACTTGACATAATATCACCTAAACTCTCTCATGATATTTAATTTGAGCCATAGTCAATGTAGCATTTGAATCGTAGACCTCAATTTTAAAGCCTTCTGTATATGAAATTGTTTTAAACATTAAGATATATTCCAAATTTATAATATCCTCATAGCAAACCATTCCACGCTCATTAGGAGTCCGAGCTTCTAACTCAGTCCAAGTATTAGCATAGAGTATTGTAGCATCACACCAAATACGCACGGAATAATCTTTATTATCTACTGTTGATGTAGAGCTAACAAATTTGATTACGTCAATTATACCCGAACCATTAACTTCCAAAATAGTGTTATCGCCTATTTCATTATAGATAATTTTGTTTAAGGTTCGATAATCATCGCCCCCTCTTAAGCCTTGTAATATAGCTGAGGTATCAACTCCCGCAATAGGTTTAGCAGTCATAGAGCCGTCTGCTCCTTCTTGGATATACATAGCGATTAGTATCTTATTTGTTACTTCTTGTTCCTGAGTTAAATCTTTTAGAGATGCTATAGTTTCTCTTAGTAAATCATCAATAGAAGTAAATTTATCTATGGGGTTTTTAGAACGAACAGAATTTATTTTCTTTAATATACTATTCTTTTTTTCTTGTATACCCTTTTTTAGGTCGTCAATACTAAGGGATTTTACATCTGTCAACAGTATCACCTAGCGTTTACATGTATTTTTTCCAGATTTATGCCCTAGTATCCACACAAGCATCCCAAAACAACCTATTCCTAGGACTCCCATTAATGTCATGAAAACAGTTTTATAAGAATTAGAGGGTTTATGTGAGTACCTTCTGCTTTCTAATTGGTCTAATCTTCTATATTCTCTCTCTAATACCTCTCTCTCATTTTCTTTATTTACCATTATTTTATCTCAGTTCTTATTTAGATATTGTTTTAAAATGTATATCATAAAATCCTTCATTTCAGAGGATATAGACGATTCCAATTCCTTAAGTGAAAATTCACCGTTAAAAGCTCTAGATATTAGAATCAAATAATTGTCAAGTTCCACATCAAATTCATTAAAATCAAAATTTGGATTTCCCATACCATTTTCAAGAAGAGTTTTTACACCTAATTCAAGAGCTTTTTGAAACGATTTTTGATTGAAACCTTTTTTAATTACTTGCTTACCTACTCTTGTAACAACCTTTTTAAACTCATTTTTTTTCAGCATTATTCTTACTCACTCCCTTTTCTAACACCTACAATTTTTATTACGGGTAGAATCTCTTATAACAATAAAACCTAACAACCCTATTATAGCAATTATACCAAGCCTTAAAAGTAGTCTGTCTACGACCTTATTAGCAGTAAAGGAGTCATAGCTTCTCGTTTGCCTACGCATAGGAATCATTAGCTCCTTTATCTCAGTTATTAGGTTATTTTTATCGTTGTTTGACAATTAAATCATCTTATATTATCGTTTATTTATTCCATAACTTAGGGGGGCATCCCTCATCCGCCAAATGCTTCCAAGTGGATTTCTGCTTATCTGATAATTGCTTCCAAGCCCCAGACTTTACTACACTCATAAAGGCTTCTCCTTTCTTAACCGAGACCCTTACAAAACAGTTATACCCGTTCATTTTCCTTTTCTTTTTGGTAGTGGGTATATCGGAAATAGCACATCTATTTAATGTATCAGTAATGTAATGTAACTTATCCACTCTTTTCTTAATGACCTCAAGATTTTGTAAAACATATTTCGGGTCGCATGATTCTGATTTTGACATTTTAATCCCTCTAATCTATATTATCTATTTTTTGTTTTTCTAGGTTTGCTATGCTCTCAATGTCGATTTCTTCTTTTATGCCCATTACTTTAAGCAAACCTTTTTGTAGTTGTATTTGCCCTTTCATAACGGGTTGTACATTTTGAATATCAAAATCTCTTGCTGTTGCTGTTACTTCTAATAGCTTATCACTATTCTTTTTATCAAGTTCAATTTGCTCTTTAACAAGTTCCATTTGCTTTATAGATTCCTCTTTTCCATATTCAAACATTTCTCTTGAGAGTTCTAATTTTTCTTTTCTAATATTTACAAGCTCTTTTAGGGCTTTAACACCCTCCTTTAGTACCTTTTCAATCTTTTCCATTATTTAGCCTCTAATTCTTCCGTTTCTTCAAGACTCTCAATTTCAGCAATTGTTTTACCCATCTTGAATAGAGCTGATACATGCGAAAAGAAATATATTATTTTTTTATAAGAACTTAATTCGTGATAGTCAAAAGTACGCATTCCATACTCTAATAATTGTATCTCAAGATAATCCTTTTTGCTTTTGGGGTATGAAGAAAAACCTTGTTCATTTGCCTTTATAAGCTTATCTTCTATTGTTTTAAGCCTATCCACTATTTCTTCACTTGTTAACTTTTCCATTATTTAACCTCTTTTTTATTTTTTTATTTTCTCTAATCCAACTCATTCTTAAAGTACTTGAATCGTGCTTCATATAGCTCATGTTTGACTCTCAATCCTTCAATTTTATTTTTAGTGTATTTGCTTGTTTTTTCTAATAAATTATCTATGTATTTAAGTTTTTCAAACTTTTCTTCACTAAAATAGAAATTTATTAGCTTCTTTAAGGATTTCATAGCATTGTTAAGATTCTCTTCTCGTTTCTTTCTTTTTTCAAACTTTATATCCAAAATCTCTTCTTGTCTCTTATATAGCTCTTCTCCTGTTAAATCCTCACTTTCCACTTTCACTTCTTCTTTTTCTACTATTTCTTCACTTTCCACTATTTACCACCTCCTTTCTTTTCTTGACTGCTTTAGCTATTTCTTGAACACCTTTAATAGCTAACGGTATTAAAACTAACGGTAATATAAAGCTCGTGAATTTCCTAAACGTGTTTCGCTTTTCTTTCCTATTGTACTCCCTTTCCATAAATTCCACAAAAGTTATTGTCATATTTATTTAGGTTAAGTCTCTTATGTTAATCTCTATAGCCAAATTGGACACCCCACTAAAACCCTTTTAAGCGTTTTCTGTTTATTCTTGAGTTTTCTTCCTTTATTCTTTTCTGTTTTAAAAAACCCCGTATATCCCTAACTTCTCCCTGACTTCTCGCATTTCTGTAATCCACCTGTGTTTTTTTGTCTAAATGATTAAACTCCCTCTCTTCCTCGGTTAATCCCATGTCTTCCTCTCTTTTCCTGATTTCAAAAGCCTCTTGCTGTGCTTTTCGCATTCTTCCTCTCGGTGTTTTAGCTTCATTCTTTAAATCTTGCTTTCTCTGTTTTTCTCTCTTATATATCTCAGAGTCTCTCTGTGTTTTATATTTTTCTCTCTCTCTCTTCTCGTTTTGTACTCTTCCCTCCTTCTCAGCATCCTCATATTTTTGTATTTCAAGTTCTCTTTCTAATTGCTTTTGTTCTTCTATAATTCTCGTTTGCTCGTAATGTTTTGGGAACATATCATCTCTAAGTCTTACGATTTTTAATCACCTTTTTTTATTTTAATATTTTTTAGTTTTGGATTTTTACTAGGACTTGTCCACACTTCGTGCAGAATTGTAATTTAACATTTTGAGGGTTGCCACGCCCAGTAAACTCGTAATGTTGTTGTCTGAAAACTAAGTCAATAAACTCTCGGTCTTCAAAAAAGACACTTTTTTCAATACGATGTGCACACTTCTTTTCATTCATTTTCTATACCTCAATTCTTTATTTTTATTTTAAATTTTATATTTCTTCTGACCATTTAAACTCCTCAATTTTGATGTTGGAATTATAAACGTGATGATTTTCCTCTCTTAGCAGAGCCCCCATTTGCTCATCTTGTACCCTTTTGGACTCTGTGTAGAGCCAATCCCTAAGATTCCTAACATATCTGTCCCTCTCAGCTCTTCCCCTACTGCGTAATATTTCTTTCAAATCCTCTGTCACTCGTCTCTCAATATTCAAGATATTATTCCTTTTTTTCTTTTTGCTTATCTACTCGACCAATTCGGGAAATCCAAACATTCTATTAAATTTAAAAAGGAAAAAAAATATGGTATTAAATTAATTTATTCTGCTTTTTTCTTTAAGGCAGAACCTTTTGTCCCAGTGACACCCCATTTTTTCTTTTTGGCGGGGGAAATTGTAGAACCGCAATCAAAATTGGCTTGTACAAACTTTCCTTGGAAGACTTTATCGTGGCGACCTCCACCAGAAACACCTTTCATTTCCTTACCAACACATATAGCATGGGTAGATTTTCTTGGCACGAAACGAATCCCACCTTTTCCAACAACTAGGTCAATTCCTCCCACTGTTTTATGACTTGTCATAATATCAACCTCTTAATATTTAATTTTTAATTAGTATATAATTCAATATTCTCATATTTAAAGCAGTGTGAATTTGTTGTTGTTAATGGTTGGTTAACTATTATTCTTCAAGTGAATCATCAATATAATCTATTATTTTCTCTGTTTGCATGGTCTTTCCGTTCCTTTTTTGTTTGGCTTCCATTTTCTTCTTAAATTCATTCATGGCTTTCCAATTGATTAATTTCCTAATAGTTTCTTTCTCATCACTCATTTTTAATATCATCTTTTAATTCTTCTATTTCAAAACTAATTAGTCTTAATGCTAACAATATATTTTCTAATACAGCTTCAGAATTACTTACAGACATTTGGCTATTGTCTAAATCTTCATTGATTTCATTATTGAATGGTAATAATCGTTCATAAAGACCATATAGAATATCTCTTTCCTTAAAAATTGACTGTGGGCAATAGAGTTTTTTACCCTCGAACTCTCGTTTCAAAAGGATTCCTCTATTAATTAAGGGGTCTAAATGTCTATGGATTCTCTCTTTTGACATATTGGATTGTTTGGCAATCTCAGAAAGTCGGCTCGGTTTATTGAGAGTAATTAAAGCTCTAATGATTCGTGGAATTGTCTCGTCTCCATTTAATTCATGACCTTTTTTCATAAAGTCTTTTGGCTTCTCAGTAATGTTAATTTCCTTTCCAGATTTAAGTTTAAGTGTCATTATTCCGTGCCTATATTACATTTTTTCCTAGCATCATCATTCCATTTGCTCTTTTCTTTTTCTCCAAGTTTACTCCAACCCCTTTCCGTTAGACATTCCCCGAAGGGCTTATCCTCAGAGCAGGCTTTTATAAAGAGATTATATCCATTGGCACACCTTTTTCTTTTAGCCATATTTTTACCTTTTATATTTTGTTAACGTTACAATTCGTCAAGCAACGAAGGGTCGAATGGTTCGGATTCTGTTTCTGTTCTGCGACCTCTACGCTTACCCTTCCCCTTTTTGCTACTAACATTAAACATATCGCCAACAAAAGTGGAAAGATTATCACCTACGATTTTATTGAGGACATTACTGCCCATATTTAATATCATTTCTGATTTTTTATCATCACGAATAATAGCTCTCTCTTCCCTATTCATGAGGTCTTGCCGAGACTGTTCCTTCAGAACCATTTCGTCTTTTCGTAAACTATAATCCATTTCTTTTTCATTTTTAGCACGATTATCACCAGTTACTTTTCTAAAGAAATTAAAGTTCTTCATAAGCTTGTCTTGAGGGTCTTGTTGGGGTTGATTACTATTAAATTGTAAATTCATAAGGGCATTCTGAAAGTTTGCATTCTGTTGGAATAAATGACCGAGCATTGTTGTAAGAACATCACTATTTCCAGATTCCTTCTGTTTGAGTAGATATGCCAAGAGCATATTATCATTGCCTTTCTGCTGTTGTTGATTCATAACTTTTTGCAGTTCCGTATAAAGAGCCTTAATAATATCAGCATTCATATTAGGTTGATTTTGTTGTTGATTGCCATTATTAGCTTGAAGACTCTTGTTTAGTACATCCATTATACTAAAAAGCTGATTATCACTGGCAATTGGTTGATTTACGCCTCCGTTCCCTCCGATTAATGATTTTATATCAATAGAACCGTTTTTAATTAATTTAGGTATTTCTGATATTATTGTCTCTTTTATCTTGGCTTCAATAGATTCATTTGAGACACCTTGCTGAGTATCACCTTTAGAGCCCCCAGCTATAGATTGATAATTCTCTTTTGTTATATTTAATCGGTCTAAGCCACTACGGGCTCTTTTAACAGTTTGTTTTTTTGGTTTCTTTTCTTGTACCATATTTTTATTTTCACCTTTTTCTATTATTCTTTTTATTATTTCCTCTCTAACTTTTTGTTTATTAGTTGGTAAGGACATCTATATTATCACCTTTCATTTTAGTAAATAATTTACTTAGCTCCTCATCTGACATTCTGTTATAATACTTCTCTGATTCTTCTTGTTCTTTCTCTACTCTAAGCTGTCTCACTTCTTCGGCTTGTGCCCTTCTGAAAGCCCACTTCAATCCAAACTTTTCAATTAATTGGACTGCATAACCCTTATTATTATTGGGATTCTTTACATAAAAATAAACATTCATGAAATCATCATACATCTCCTCATAATTAGCATCATAATAGAGACTCTCGGATTCCTCAATATTGGATTGTTCCTCAGCTTCTTTTATGGTATCTACTTGTTCTTTTATGAGATGTTGAACACCCTCTTCTTCCATAATAACACTTTCAGCAAGTTTTATTCGTTTTTCAGCTTCTATTATATTTGCTTCAGCCTCTTTTTCTTTTGCTCGTTTAGATAGCGTGAGTGGTTCACTCAGTAGTTCCTTTATGTCATATCCTTCTCTAAGGGCTTCCAAGTCTTTAGAGGGAAGCTTCTTTTCAAGTTCATTAAAGGTTTGTTGAAGAGCCCATTCATAGTTCTTATCTAATATCTCTTTTGCTTTTTTGGGATATTTTTCAAATAAATGTTTGGTTACATTCTCAGTAAGAACATTCTCTATTCTGCCCCCACTCTCCTCATTGAATTGTTTATCTAGTTCCTTTTCAGCTATAATTTCCCTAATTGTAATATTAGTATTCTCTTTTTTAGATTTTCCAGAGGGATTATTTCTTTTTTTAACATAATTCGAAACGGTCTGTCGAGTAATTTTATATTTGCTTGCTGTTTCTAACTGGGGGCTTTTGCTCCCAGAGGCTTTTCTCTCATCGTAATAGCTGAGAATGTTCTTTATTTGAAGTTCTGTTTTCCTTTTCGGCATAATGAATAGCAAATGTTTTTATTTTACAAAAATAGTAGAGCTCGGAGCGACCCAAACTCGTGTGCCATTCGATATGCCTTATTTTTGACTAACTATTTTTAACTATATTTAACATTATATTACAGCTATTTAAACGTTAAGGTTCGATGTAAAAAGTACTCTATAAAATGTCTTGTGGCATTAATAGGGGGGGTCTTCTCATGTCGGGAAAAAAGACCCGTAACTATATAATTTAACATATCTAAAACCCCATAGAATATAATTAGGGGTTTGTATAAGCATAGTGAAAATATCCACCCTTACCAAGCCTTCAATGTTAGGTCAAACGTTAATTTAAAAATCTCATTTTTCGTTTCCCATGCAATCGTTAAATATAGTAAAAAACTTACTGAGTTTTTTAACTCTTTTTATACATTTAATTGAGTTTTTTAAAAATTTAGAAGGAAAATTAACCAAGATTTAACTTTATTAGATGTTAAAATAAAGACTTCTTGTGTCAAAATCGATTGGTCTTTTTCTTTTTTTAATTACTTTTGGGGTTGTTCCCCCCACTAAGGGCTTGGGGTCTTTAAATAAAAAGAGCAAAATATTAGAATCTTTATATGAAATTTTAATTGGAATATCAGGGTCTAGGGGAAAACTAAAAAAAAGTTGTGTTGCTTCAAAATCTTTTTCTATTAATTTTAAAATCTGCAGAGAAAACCCTAAATTTAATAAACGTACCGAATATTTTTTATTATCAAAATAGAGCCTACCATTAATTATCATGTTTTTAGCATAGGAATATTGTACTGGGAATTTCTCATTAATATAAGGGTCGTTATTCTTATGTACAATTAAGATATTTCCATTCGAGAATCCATTGAAGTTATAATTCCATTTGAAAGGTTGATTAGAAAAATATGTGCCGAGCGTATTATATGTTAGAAATAGAAACTGTTCGAGCCCAGCTTTAATAACCTCTATTCCATCAAATTCTATATTATCTGAGAAATATGTTGGAAGAAATCGTAAAATGAAATCTTGCAGATTCTCAATCTTACTAGGAAAATACTCCTCTACAACATGGTACAAGTAATATCGAGTTTGATTTGTTATTGAGTTGTCTACAATCTCAGATTCCAGATATTTGTATAGGAGCTTATGGCTCGGATTGATTTTTAAAAGAAGTTTTACTACGAGCCGAACCAACAATGAGTTCATGTGTTTTGTAAAACTCCAAGCCGTTTTGTTATCAACGTAATCCATATAGTCTATTATCTTCTCAACAGCTTGTTCGCTGTTAATGTCCTTTAGCAGACAGGCTTTATAGATGTTATACAGCTTCGCTTTTATCTTTTCCATCATTTCCATTGTTTAAAACCTTTTCAATTATTCTTTCGGCTTTTAATTGAGTTTTCAATCCAGCTATTTCATTATTGAGCTTGGTTATCGCCATCGTGTTCATAGATATAAACGTTAGCAAGCCTATATCTCTTATAAGTGAATTGGAATTGTTTTTACCTTCATTCTTGTTTTTTTTTCTCATTTTTTATTTTTTCACCTCTCGTTTATTTTATTTTTTATAGATTTGTTCTTATTCGCTCATACTATTGGTTTTCTTGAGTCCCAATGGCTCGTTTATCGCTTATGGTTTTCTTACCTCGTTTTTTTAATTTTTATAGCCTTCTTAAATATTTCTTCTCTTCAATCCAATGATATCTTCCCTTATAAAGATGTTTTTGAGTATTTACCATCCTTGCTTCCGCATATCGCATATCTAAATCTTCAAGAAGAGTTATCTTAATTGTATCGCCCTTATCACACATATCATGCAAATAATCGTGAATATACAATAATATCTCTTCTATTTTTATGTTTTTATCAGTAGCATTGTCATAATGTAATTTGTGCCCATCCTTAAATTTAATATTGTAGATTGGTCTTTTTAATTTATCAACTTCTTTTCTATTCATATTTTCTTACCTCTTTTTTATTTAATTTCTTTATTATATTTTTTTAGTATATAGTCATGGGGTTCGGGTTTTTTCCACCACACCCATAGATTTTATCGGTACTCTTAATAAAATCAATATGTTTAGGGATAGTTTCGGACTTATAAAATATAACCCCCTAACATAAATCAATGTTTTTGAGCCTTGACCCCCTGATAGAAGAAGGTTGTTTAGGGGTTGACTAAAAAAACAATTAATGTTGTGTGTGTGTATGTAGTGTTTACTATATATTTTTAATATATTATTATTTAATATATATATTAATAGAAGTAAACCCAACACCCTAAAACATTGAGTATTTTGATACCTCAAGCCTCATACACCCCTCTGGATGTTATGGGGTTGTTTTTTACGAACCCTTGAACCCCTAAACATTTCGTTGATTTCATATTTAGCTCCCCCCTCATCAAAAACCCATCAAATTTCGGTGGTAGTTGCATTGGTATAGCCCTATTTCTACTTTCTGGAAAATTAAGCATATCTTCCCTCATCTGAATAATCAACTTTATCCTTTTCAATATCTATTATGTCAGCAAAACCATTATTTTCAAACATATCTAAGCTTTTTTGGTTAATATCTAATTTTATATCTTCTTCTTCCTCATTTTCCTTTTTAATATTAAAAACCTCAATCGCCTTATCATTAAATTTGATATGAGTATAAACATGGTATTTTATATTATTTCTCTGATAATCTCGTGCTCCAATATCAAATTCCTTTAATCTATTAATCTTTTTAGTTAAAATATTAGTTCCGTTAAGTGTAGCTAATTTAAGCCCTTTTAAATATAGATTATATACATTTAAAAGCTGATTTTTGTTTATTTCATAGAGTTCATTTATTCCATTATGATTAAAATATTCCAGATATTTCTCCATAAACAGAAAGAAGGGATTTGAGTATTTAATCCATTGCTCTTCAACATTTTCATAAAATCTATTATTATAATGCCCATCTTTTCTTAATGTTTTATAGCCCATTAATGCTTTATTTAATAGCCCCGACATTTCTTCTTCTGTTAGTAAAGTCTCTTCGAATTTATCAATTCTATCTTCCAATTTAATCTTATTTGTACAATGGATTAAACAAACTCTTTTCATAACAGCTGGGGGGATTTCATTCAATTGTGGCAATTTATTACAAGCAAACCAATGGTGTGTTCGGTTTCTAAAGTTATACATAAGTCCATACTTCTTATTCCCTTTTAGAATCTCTTCACTTACAACAACATTGAAATGTGCTGGATTTTTAAGAAAGCCCCCAGAGACTTCCGCATATATATTAGCCCTTTTACCATCCAATTCTGCTGTAGTAAACCTATCATTCACGACATCGTTTAACGATTGATGTGCTACATATATCTTACCCAAGAAAGCTTCTACTATTCTTAAGAGTGTGGTTTTTCCAGTGTCAGGCTCCCCAACCCACACCTCTACTTTCTCAAATCTGGTCGGGTCTCCATATAACGTATCTCCTAAAGCCTTGTAATAATGCTCTTCATTCTCCTTTCCTAAAGTGTCTCTTACAATCTTACTAATGTTAGGACATTCAGCATTGGGATTATATTTTAAGGGGAATTTTATTCTTATTTTAAATTGAGGGTCGTGTTTTAATAATCTAATATTATTGAGGTCGGATATATCAATTACTCCATTAATAACACCAATTAAATTAAAATCCTTATCAAAATCAAAAATAGAACTACTGGTTTCTGATAATATATTTGTTCTAACAGCTCTTAGTTTAGTCATTAATTGGGAATCACTCAAACCAAAATCAATTTGATTCCATTCAAAATATCGTAGGATTGCTCGGTTTAAGAAATCCATTGACTTCACTATCCAGAATCCTTTTCTATATATTAATGTTTCCTTTAAATATTCACTTGGGTTGGAAATAATCATTTTCTTCATTATTCCATACGATATTTCACGAGCATTTAAACCCCTTTTTCCATCATCATCATTCTTTTTCTTTGTTCTTCCTTTCTTATTGGTATGCCTACTGTCGAGCTCCCTTAGTATATGATTGAAGGTGTTCTTGGTTAACAATTTTCTTTTCGCAAATTCCTCTTTTGCCAAATCGAGTAATACAAGTTTGTTACGTTTTTTCAATGTTGATATAAATAATGTAAAGGAATTTTGAGTGAGTCTTTCTTTCATTAATTCCATTCGTTCAATCCATGTTAATATGTCGTTAATAGTATCGGGCATACACGAAACCCCCTCGCTATTTTCGAACACTCGATTTAGACCCGTGTCTCGCTCGTACCAATTGCTACTGTCCGACATTAAGACCCTGCCTCGTTATCATCTTTATCTTTAAAGAACGATTTGGGAACATTTCCCGACAGCTTAGTGCTGATATAACGCCTTCCGCTTTTATGTACAAAAATAATATAATCTGCTCCCCGTTCATGAACTACGTGCCTATTTCCATATTCATCAATTACAACGTCCAAACGGCAATCTTTATCATTTTCCTTTATCATCAGAATCCCCCCACTCAATTCGTCTCTTTCGGCTCTTAGCATATTCGCTTTATATTGATGATATAACTTTCTCATATTGTTATTATTGTTCATAATGGTCACCTTTTATTAGAAATTAAGGCAAAATATTTATTATTAGTCTGCTCTTCCACATCCTCTATTATTTGGTCTCTTCGTAGTCCATTTCGCCTAATAGAATAATAGAGCATTGCCATAATATCAGAGGCTAAAGAAACCAATTCTTTAGTGTCTTCAATTGAAGCCTTTCTTAACCCCTCGATACAATGAGATTTAATCTTTGTTATTTTAATGTTAAACATTTAATTTTTACCCCTTTTTGCTGTTTTTGTATAAGATTGTAAAGAAAAAGTGTGGAAAGCTTTATTAAGGTAAAAAATAATATTATTATTGATAAGGTTCTTACCAAGCTTGTCTTCTGAGTGTGCTTCGCACACACACTCCCTATTCTTTTTTTTTATCTTCCACCACCACCAGTATCATTTGTATTTATAGGCTTTTTGCTATTATCCAAAAGGGATTTTATTTCTGCTTTCATGCTTCTGTCGTTTTCTGTAGCTCGTATCTTTAAGTTTTTATGAAGCTCCTTATCTACCGTGATGCTATATCTTTTTGCTTTATTTTCGGTCATTTCATCAACTCTTTTCTATAATTTTCTAAAAACATGAAATTACAAAATTCACGTTTTTAATTTTATAAAATAAAAAGGGGTGTTCACGTATTTAAACTTAAGGTAAGGAAATTAACCAGTTTAGTGAAAAAACATACAAAAACATACCAAATTTCACTAAAAGAAAAAGTATTTTAATTGTATTATACTTTGCATATAGTTATATGCAAAAATCCCTCAGCTCTTTTTAGTTTTTTCATAGTTAATGAGTATATCTGATATTTTCTTAATCTCTTCAAGAATACTAACCTTATTCGTGCCTTTCTTTCTTTTGGCTGATTTCCCCGTTAAATCTTCGTATACATTCATTATTTTTATGATTGTAGGATTATATATCGTATTGGCTTCTATAATTCTTTCTTTAACTTTTACCCCAGAAACATCTATAAATATGCTTTTTTCGAGTGTTTTAGGCACGATTTTTTGCTTCGCAATATTTTTCACTGGTGAAGTTTTCTTGTCGGTTTTTTGAATCTTCGGTGTAGGGGTCTCTGGGGCTTCTAATTCCTCAGTTTCTTCCTTTTTCAGTTTCTTAAATTTGTCACTTAATGACATTATTGAATCACCTTTTCAATTTCTTCTAAAGTTTTTTCTTCGTCTATATTTAAATATATATCAGGGCTCATTTTTTTATCCATGATATCATATAAAGCCTTTAGATTCTCTAACGCTTTTTCTTTTCTTTCCTCTTCCCATGCCTTATCAGTAGCTCTATATCCCATAATATTCCCCCTTCTTATTTTTCTTATTGGGATAAAGGGCTCTACTAAATCCTTATCCGCTAAACGATGAAGGTAAACATTAAGGGCTTGTCCAAGCTTTCTTCCGTGCTTTATTTTATATTTAATATCTACGAGGGGTATAGTTAGCCCATCCTTATGCTTTTTTAATATTTCTAATACATCCTCTTTAATTCCCATATTTTATATCATCTCATTTTTTTGTTTTTTTTTTGAATTTTTTTTTTGCAAAATTTTTTGAAAATTTTTTTAATATTTTTGCTCAAAAATAGTTTTTAAAATAATTATATCAACTGCACGGTTTTTTTGCAAACATTTTTGATTAATTTTTTACAATTTAGTTTATGCAAACAAATTTGTTTAATAAATTACAATTTAGTTTAATTTAAAACAAATGAGTTGATTGATTCGCTAAATTAATTTGGGAAAAATATAAGATAAAATAATAGGTTACAATAATATCCTAAAATAAAAAGGGGCTTAGTCTAATGTTTTTATCGAATAATATTGATATTATATGATTCTTTAAAAAAACACGCTTAAAAATGCTTTAAAACTGATTTTTTTAAAATTAAAAAATTTTTTATTAAGTAAAAAAAATTAATTTTTTAAAAAAAAATTCTAAAAATCGAGCAAATTAAAAAAACTTTAAGGAAATTATCCAAAATTAAAAACTCTAAAAAATCCTTATTGAATTCCGAAAATTCACGATTTTTTTGGTTTTATGGAAAAAGTGGTATCTTACATAAACTTAAAGATTTAGCATCATTTTTTTCATTAGAAAAATAGTATTGATAAAGACCTAATTTTATAAACTCATAAAAGAATGTGTGAATAGAGGTTCTTTTCAATACACAGAAATAATTATAATGATTTTTAAATAATTTTATAATAATTATTAATGAAGAAAAAATAACTATGTAATCTCTATTGGAATGAAATCTTATATTGCTGATACTTTAGTTGGAATTTTTGCTCTTGATGAAATGGGAAATATTATAAATTTTATTGATTTTGATGGTGAAAATGAGAAAATCATTGAATTCTATAATGATATTGAAAACGATATCTTAAATTGTTTAGATTTATACAAGGATTTTTTATTTGAGTTGAAGAGCTCTGGTTTTAATGAATTTATTTTTGATAATCTAAAATTAGAAGCAGTTACTGCGGATAAGCTAGAATTTAAAACCTCTTCTAAAAAGATTTCATTAGAACTTAAAAGTTTTCGATTAAATTTGGAATCCCATTTAAAAGAAGTTGGAATTAACATGACGAGTGAGGAAATTCTTAAGCAATATAAGATAATCAGTGAAGAATTAACAAAATCACAAGTTAGTCAAGTTAGTGGGCATTCTGATAATATAATAATCCAAGTTATTACAATTCTAGATATGATTAAAAAATCAATTAGTTTATTTTCTAGTCATTTAAGAGAATGGTATGGGTTACATTTTCCAGAGTTGACAGATAAGATTGTTGAGGATAATATTCTATTAGCAAAACTAGTTTCGATTATAGGTTCAAGAAAAAACTATACTTATGATAATATTAAAAAGAACTTTGATTTAAAGGAGAACAAAATTAATTTATTAAAAAAATTTGCCTTAGAATCAATGGGAGCAAATTTAGATCTCACTTTAATACAAAACTATGCAAATCAAATTATATCTATGGAATTATATCGACAGGAATTGGAAGTTTATTTAGAAGAATTAATGGAAAAAACTGCTCCCAATATTAACGCATTAATAGGTTCGCTAATTGGAGCAAAATTAATTTCTAAAGCCGGAAGCTTACAGAAATTAGCTTATATGCCAGCATCTAGAATTCAATTGCTTGGTGCTGAAAAAGCACTCTATCGGTTCCTGAAAACAGGTGAAAAGCGACCTAAACATGGATTAATATTTCAGTGGAATCAAATTAGGTCGGCTAAACCTTGGCAAAGGGGTAAGATTGCTCGAGTTGTGGCGGGTAAAGTTGGATTATCAGCAAAAGTAGATTACTTTTCAGGTGAGTTTATTGGTGACCAATTATCGGATGCTATTGAAAAAAAGATTAAAGAAATTGAAAAAAAGTATCCAACTCCACCTAAACGAGTAGAACAAGTAAAAAGTAAGAAAAGGAAATCAAAAAAGAAGAAATATTAAAAAGATATATACTAAAAAAATGTTTAATATCGAAATTAGAGCCCATCCTAAATTACAGAATGTTTATATTTCTGGCTCCCAAGAAAAAATAAAACTCTATTCAAAGAATTTAATTATTGGAAAAAGAGTATATGGTGAGAAATTAGTTCACTTTAGGGAAGTAGAATATAGAGAATGGGATCCATATAGGAGTAAGCTAGCAGCATTAGTTATAGAAAAACCAATTAGTAATTTTCTTAGCGAGAATGGAAAGTGTCTATATTTGGGAGCATCTTCGGGAACTACTGTTACTCATCTTTCCGATGTCTTAAGAAAAGGTTTAATTTTTAGCGTGGAATTCGCCGAGAGGAGTATAAGACAATTAATCCAAAATACTTCAGATAGAAAAAATGTTATACCAATTTTAGGAGATGCACGCTTCCCCGAAAGTTATGCTAAACATATATACACTGAAGTAGATTTAATATATCAAGATGTTGCCCAACCACGTCAATCTGAAATTGCTATATCAAATTGTAACTATTATTTAAAAGAAAATGGTCTTCTGATCTTAGTAATAAAATCACAATCAATTGATAGCATTAAAAAATCAGAATATGTATATTCTCAGGAAAAAACAACTCTTGAAAAAGCAGGTTATATCATCATGGAAAGTATAAATATCCATAAGTATGCTGCTAACCATATCATACTAATAGCTAAAAAGGCTACTATTTAAGAAAATCAGTTATTTTACGGGTTTTTAGGTCATTAGTTATAATTTTTTTCGTAGTATCCCATGATTTTCTGGCAATTTTGGGTGGTTTTTTATGTGTTTGTATATAATCTTTAAGGAAGGTGACTGTTCTTACATCAGAAGGGTATCCTGAACCGAAATCTCCATAATCTTCTTTAAGATCTTCAATTAAAGCATCTCTTCTAACTTTAGCAATTATAGACCCCGCTGAAACAATAGGATATATATCATCTGCTTTGTGCTTAGATATTATTTTTTTTGGTTTATACTTTAATAGATTTTTAATTGACACACCAAACCTCTCTTCATTAACATCTACTGCGTCTATATATATAATATCGGGCTTTAAACTATTGATTATGTCTGCCATTTTTAGTTCTTCAAGATGATTTAATGTGATTCTTTTTACCTCTCTTTGATCAATCTCTTGGGGGTTAACAATAATGACTTTATAGGAATGACAATTTGGTATTAAAACTTTGGCTAAATCACTCCTCCTTTTGGGATTTAACTTTTTAGAATCCCTAACACCGATCTTTGATAAAAAATCTAACTTTGAATTAAGAAAGCAAACCCCACATATAACCATCGGACCTAAAACAGAGCCTATTAACATATAATTCGGAATGAACTATATTCTGCCAGCCTCATCTATCCCACAAATAATTTCAGGTTGATTTTCATAACTCTTGGATGAGTTCAATAAATTCTTCCTCGTCGTCAACTTTTTCTAAATTTTTAATTTTTAGAATTGGAATTTTATCAGTTTTTAAGATATCAGGAATGTGAATATTATTATTAACTATATACAGTGATGTTTTCTGAAATATTTCAGTAAACATTTTTAAGCATTTAAAACTTGATTCATCAAATCTATTTTTATCTTCGGAAATACCAGAGAAAAGAGGATAAAATCCATCTGACTTAAGATTATTAATATTTGAATATAATGACAATTTAAATGGTATGGCCCCTTTTTTGTACCAATAAGAAGAAATTCCTATATCTTCTATTATATCTTGAACATGAGCTTCGAAATCACTTAATTCAATTTCCTCAATGTTTTCATTTTTCTCAATGTCTTCTTTGACGGGCCATCTAAATATATCTATTTTTTTAAATATATTTTGATTTTCCAGGATTTCTATGATTTTTTTAGCTACACTTTCAGAAGGGCGCATTGACTCATTCTCATACGCGCTTACAGTCCTAATTGTGACTCCTAGTTGTTCTGATAGTTCTCTCCTTGTAATAGATTGTTTTTCTCTGAGAGTTTTCATTAACTTGCCATCTAAAAATACTACTCCCCTACCTCTTCTTGCTAATATATAAGGATGTTTATTATTAATTAGATTCTCAAATGTGTTTAATGTTATAAATGGTAAATCTTCTCTTATATAAATTTTGTTATCATCCAATTTTTGGTATCTATTTTTGACACCAATTAAAATCGGCCTTGATTTAAGTATTAATGATAAAGATTTAATGTCACGAATAATATCTGGATTTAAATTATCGATGTTGTTAAAAATCTTTACGCTAAAAATTATCTTATCTTTTTTTACAAGTAAATCAAAACAGAATTTGTTCGTTTTAGCAGCAAAGTTTCCTAGTAAAAATGTCTCAAAATTAGCTTTCTTTAGTAAAACATCAATTCTTTGAAGAATCTTTTCAATCATCAATTCCAATTGTTAAAAAGGCAAGATCTTATAAAAAATTATTTTTTTCACATAGATGATATCTATACTTGAAATTTTATCTAATTTTGAGACTTAAAATAAATAAGATACGGTAAAGAACTTACTTTAATTTAAGTTCATTAGTCTGTTTGAGTAAATCAGAATCTGTAATTATTCCTATATACTCATTTCTATCTCTTACTAATACTGCAGAATAATTGATAAGTATATTTGAAATTTCCTTAACGCTCCAACTTTTTTCAATTTCAGGAAATGGCAATTCTTTTATCGTAGATACATCAGCATTTATAAGTTCAGGATTATCAGTTATAACTTTCTGAATTCTTTTAGATGTTAAACTTCCTAAATTTTGCCCATTTTGAATAATTGGGATTTGAGAAATCTTGTATTCATTCATAAGGTTAATTGCATCTTTAATAGTGGATTTTGAATTAATCGTTAACAAATTTTTACTCATAACATGTTCTGCTGTTGTTTTTCTTCCAAGACTCTCTCTCTTTATTCTTTCGTTTTGTAAAAACTCATAAATTCTTTTAAATTTAGAATAAGGAGGATCAATTCTCCCACTTTCTATTCTTGATATTGTAGATTGAGGAATTTTTAATAGTTCTCCAAGTTCTTTTTGGTTTATATCTAATTTTTTTCTTAAACTTTTTAAATTACCTCTATCTGGTAAGAATTTCATTTTAAAACGAAAATATAAATATATTTTTTATAATTTTTTCATGCATTAAATGCATTTTTGATATCTTAATTGTTTATAATTGATTATTAATTTAAAATATCATGCTAAAAATTTCAAAAGCCACATTCTTACCAATTGAAAAAAGTAGTTTCCCTGAACTTTGTGAAAGAAAGGGAATTGGTCATCCAGATACTGTTTGTGATGCTGTTGCTGATGCCTGTTCAAGAGCATTGTGTCTATACTATATTGAAAATTTTGACCGAGTGTATCATCATAATGTAGATAAAGCTGCGTTAGTAGGAGGAACAGCTAAACCAGAATTCGGTGGTGGCTTAATAATCCAACCGCAATATTTCTTAATAGTAGGAAGGGCGATACATCAGATTTTGATTGAGTGTGTTGATGGCCCAAACAGATTAGAGTATATTCCGGTCGCTACTCTATGTATCGAGACACAACGTAAGATTTTAAATGGTATATTTAGAAATCTTGATCTAAATAGAGATATCCAATTTGATTATGCTATTCGACCAGGATCAATTGATCTGACAGGAGTTTTTGATGAATCACATCATACAGATGATGTTCCGCTTGCAAACGATACAAGCTTCGGAGTAGGGTATGCTCCTTATTCAGATGTGGAAAAAATAACATTAGAAGCAGAGAAGCTCATTAATTCTCCCGCTTTTAAGGATAAATGTAAAGCTTCTGGTGAAGATATTAAAGTAATGACTGTAAGGATGGGAAATAAAGTTGGTATAACTGTTGCTGCGGCGATGGTCAGTAAATATATCAACGATTCTGATGAGTATATTAGCTATACAAATCAAATTAAAGACACCGTCCTAGATTTAGCTGCAAAAATTATACCTGAACGAGAAGTAACTTGTCAGGTAAACGTCGGGGATAATATTGAAAAGGAGATCTTGTATCTTACAATTACTGGAACATCTGCTGAAGCTGGAGATGATGGAGAAGTAGGAAGAGGAAATAGAGCAAACGGTTTAATAACTCCTTGTCGAACCATGAGTTTAGAAGCAGTATGTGGAAAAAATCCAATTAACCATGTTGGAAAGATATATAATATACTTGCTACCAATATCGCCAGAGATATCATTCAGAAAGGGCAAGGTGATATAGTAGAAGCTCATGTAAAACTATTATCACAGATAGGAAGACCAATCACAGATCCTTGGGTTAATTCAATAGAATTAATACCGGCTGAAAATGTTAATTTTCCAAGCATTGAAAAAATCGCTAAAGAAGTCTCTGAACAAAAATTGAGTAAAGAAAACTTGGTTAATCTAAGGAAACGTCTTATAGAAGGTAAGGAACAAGTTTTCTGAGAATGAAGCTTTTGTAAACAAAAATTTATTTTTTTTTCTTCATTTATATAATTTAATGAATAAAATTAACTCTGAATTTAGTTATATTTTTTATAAATATGTTTTAAAGTGAACCTAAAGTGGGTTTAGATAAATGGCTTAAACCAGAGGACACAGGAAAGCAATCAAGAGGCAAAACAAATTCCTCAATTGATGGTATTGAGACAAAAAGCGAGATTGAGGTTAATAAAAATCTTGAGAAACCATTAAAAAAGTTAAAAAAATATATGCTTGCTTGCCCAAATGCAAAATGTAAGTATCAAAAAATAGTTATGAAAAACCAGCTTACAGAAAAGGATAAAGTTTGTCCAAGATGCCATAAAGCCATGAAAATCAAGGAAAAGTAAAAGTATGATTAGAATCGAATCTTTAATTAATTTTTATTGTTGCATTTGATGTAAGTTTTTCCAAATCAAAAACAGATTCACAATTAGGGCAGGTATTTGGTTTCTTGCTATATTTCAGAAGGTAGTAAATAATAAATCCTAAACCTATTGTTACGATTACGAGGAAACAAAGTAGCTCATGATACTGATGCTCGAAATTTTTTCTTCTTAATACCACTTCAGCCTCACATGTTTCACAAAAAACGGTTCTTTTTGTTTTTCTCATAATTCAACCACGTTCCTATTGTGTTTCTTTATTAATTAAATAATAATATTATATTTTTATTTTATGGATTTTTTAGAGATCTAATTTACTTTCTTCCATTTCTTAGCAGGTCGACCTACATGTATGTAATTTCTCTCAAGAATCTGATTTATCTTTGTGTAACTTCCCATACCTAAAATTGCTCCTTCTTCTACAATAGTTCCAGGAGCTATTACAGTAAATGCACCAATTGTACACCCGTTTTGAAGAACAACTTTCTTTACTACCAAAAAGTCTCCCAATATCATTGAACTCATGATAATTGACCCCTCACCTAGAATTGTATTATTACCAATTTCTATAAAATCTGAGTCAATAAAACTATCTAATACTCCAGTATTATAGCGGATTTTTATATCAAAAAGTTTTAATGCAAGCAGCTTTATCCAAGGTAAGGGAAAGTAATTGCATACTTTAAGGCCAAAGGATTTTAAATTTCTTCTTAAGAGAAAAAAGAAATAGTCTTTATTCTGTAAAGTTCTCTTAAATATTCCTTCTTTTGGTTTATGGATTAAATTTATAATGATTAAAACTGACTTAGAAAAAAAAAGTAAGAAGAGAATAAACATTCCATAATAAAGTATAATTGAAATTGGCAAAAAACAAATAATAATTGAGGGAGCAACCCATAAAGAGAAAAGGTTAAAGAAAGAAATAAAAATTAGGCTTGTAGGAAAAAACGATAGCCAAAATAAAATAGGGTACAACCACACGAATTTATTATCGTTTACGACATTACAAGTTATAGTAATTTGGCTAGAATACTCGATTTTATCATATACCTCTGAGTAGTTATTCTGTATTTTTAATTACTGGTAAATTTTCTTTATTATCCTTTATTTTAAGATTAAACCTCTGACGTAATTCTTTCATGGAAATATTAGTTAAAGGAGCATTATAATAATATCTATTTGATAATAGTTTATCATATTTTGCAGTTACCGATAAAGGAAATAATAAGACATCGTCATCAACCTCTGTACCTGGAGCAATACAACAAGCGTCTGAAATGGTTACATTATTCCCAATAAATATTTTCTTAATAGTTAAATTCTTGTCCCATAAATGGTTTGCTATTAGCGATTTTCCTATATAAACATTATTTCCAACTTCTAAAAATTCTTTTGCAATATACGAGTCCTCAATTATTGTATTCTTTCCAAATCGACAATTATTTACAAAATTAAAAGCAGGAGCCATAAACCATGGAAATGGACTTCTTTGTAGTTTCCACTTTAAATATCGCAGCACAAAGGAGTGTTTAAAGTAGTTTTTAAAAGTTCGTTCCTTATTATGCCAATGAAACGTCCCTTCTTCAACTGGATTAAAATAAAGGATAATCTTATAGAATACTTTTATCAATATAGTTAAAATTAATAAATTTAACATGAATAAAATAATAAAAATTAAGGGTGTCATTAAAAAAGTAGTGAGGGAAGTGATTTCACAAACAACACTGAATAGGTTAGGACTTTGTAAGAAATTTGGGAAAAAAAATTCTATTCCGAAGTAGAAAACTCCTAGGAAGGGAAATAAGTTAGAGAGAAAATATATTATACCAAAAATTAATATGTTAAAATTTAAATTTTTTACAAATTTCTTATTTTGGATTCTTAAACCTTTCTTTTTCCTGTTTTGAATTTGGTCTATTGTACAATTAAATATCTCTTCTTCAAGATTTTGGAAAGAATGTGGGAAATCCTTCTCATGGGTTTCATGGGTTTTTATTATTTTTGGGGGAAAACCGGCATAGACTGTTTGTGGTTTAAATTTTTGATTAAATTTAGTTACTGACATTGATCCTAAAATTACCCTTTTATGTATACACGTTCCTGGAGCAATGAAAGAATTTGAGCCAATAACTACATTATCTTCAATCTTAATTCTCTTAATAATCAGATAATTTCCGAAAATCATACTTGCTTTAATTGAGCACCCCCTACCAATATGAACATTTTTTCCGATTTCAATAAATTCTGAATCATTATGAAACCATCTAAGATTCAATTTATTTATGAAGTGTATTGGTATAAATTTAGAAACCCAAACTGGCCATTTTTTTATTACTGCTCGTAAACTCCAAAAATAATAATTCTTATCTCCACTATTTCTTGAAAAAACACCCTCTTTTGGTTTAAAGATTTTATTAATGAAAGTTAAAATGGTTTTTGAGGTGAATATAGAACTGATAACTAAAATGATGTATCCGATAAATATCTGGATTGGTAATATTATTATAAAAAGAGTAGGTTTGTTAGCTGTTAATTTCCAAAATAGATATAACTCTATTAATAATGGAAAAACTGAAATCCAAATGATAAAAATATAAACAAATATAAATTTTTTAGAAACTAGAGTATTTGTAGTAAAGGGGCCATCTAGAATTGAAACAGGTGTTGACATTAACCGTCTTGATTTTTAAAATTAATAGTAAGAATTGGTATTTTGTTAAGCACTTAAATCTTTTGAAACATATAGTTATGAGATTAAGTCAATTTTCAATAGAATTATGGTTTAAACTCTAATTATTTTTATGGAGATTAATTAAATCCCCTAAAAGCTTTTTTTTCCTCAGGTTCCTTTTTTTTCTTTTCTCCAGATGATAGGATATTCCATGTACTATCAATACCTAAATCTTTTAATTTTTTCCGCTCGTCTTCTAATTCCTTCTCATCTTCTTTTTCATCTTGACTCATAAATTTCACTTTAAAGTTCTTTTACTCTACATAAGTAATAAACTTTTTATTAATATATTTTGTTTAATCCCGAATTAATAAAAAATAAATGAAGGAAATTCTCAATAAAATTTTAAATCCTTAATTTTATATTACAATAAAAATATTTCTTTTTGTAAAATAATAGATAGCTGAATAGGCAATTAAAATGACGAATTGTGCTCATTGTGGGGTCGAAATTATTGGGGATTCATTCAATTGCAGTCAATGTGGACAGAATTATTGTAGTTATCATAGAGATCCAGTAGATCATGACTGTGATATTGTAAAAGAAAATATAAGGTTACAACCTTTGACTGCACCTACACCAACTTATATTGAAGAACCCCAAATGGTACCTCAAGAACAGACATATCAGCAGGAGCATATTCCAGGAGTTATTCGTGGAACAACGGATGGAACATATACATGGTTCCGGCAAGAATCTCAGGTTCCCGTGGATGCATTTGACCCGGATTCTGGAATTAATTTTAAAGGAATATTATTACCTCACAAATCAGAACTTCTACATCTAATAATTGGAGTTTCTCTCATTTTCATTATCGGTATATTGAATTTTTATCCTGATTTGATTAACACTGGTTACGAATGGGCAATTTTTATGTTAGCTGGGTTTTATGCTACGGCTTTTCTTTTCCACGAATTTGGACATAGACAAGTAGCAATTCACTTTAAGCTTCAAACTAAATTTAGATTGTTAACTTTTGGAATGATACTAACTGTATTTAGTGTAGTCTTCGGTTTATTTTCATTATTTTCGGGAAGTATGTCTTTACCATCATTAGCTTTACCGGGAGCAGTTGTTGTTCTGGGGTTAAGTAAAATAGATAGAACTACAGGTTTATGTAAAGCGGCTGGTCCTACAGTTAATCTTGTATACGGTACGATTCTTTTAATAATTTCTTTCTTAATACCAACTCAATACTATCCACTCAATATGATGATTGGATTAGCTGCGAATCTAAATTATATGTTAGGTACATTTAATATGATTCCAATTGGGATATTAGATGGGCAGAATATTTTAAAATGGAATAAAAAAGTATACATAATTCTTGCGGGTTCCTTACTAGGATTAGTGATAATCACTTATGTTTTCCTCTATGCTCCAATTAATACTAATCTATATTTCCCGTAAATTTAATCTTATACCTAAGACTCTAAAACATAGAAGATTCATAAACCAAAAACTAAAGAATTATGAAGCATGATGGTTTTAAAATATTATACATTTAAATTCAAAAAATTAAAGTTCTAAGACTAATAATATTATCTTTTAGTGATTTAAGTGACATACTGTGAATTTTGTGGAGAGCAAATTAGTTATTTACCATTCTCTTGCAAATATTGTGGAGGAACTAATTGTAAGAAACACCGCTTACCAGAAAATCATGAATGTACATTTGAATTAAAACACGTTTCTGTTACACCAGTTACTCCAAGGGAATCGCGACATCGTTCTCAAGAGACCCTTAAAAGAAAAGCTTCTTCTAAGGATTATTTAGAAAAAGGTCCAAGAGCTTTAAAAAAGTATTTGAAAAGACAAGATAAACTGAGTGCAAAAACATTCAGAAGTTCCAGGAGATTGGATAGAACAACATCACAATTTCAAGGTACTAAGGTCATTTTTATTTTAATAATAGTTTTAACGATATTGGCAATGTTTTTTGCTTTTTATGGGTTAAGGGAATATTTTTATTTGAGTTTAAATGCTTTAGCGACAAAATTTACTTTCCATACGCTCTTCACATCTATCTTTATCGATCAAATCAATCCATATGACCCATTTTTCTTTTTTTCTTTAATGTTTATTTTTATTATGTTATATTTTACCAATAAAATAGCGAAAATTATTGAAATGGCTAGAGGAACTAAATTTTTAGTTTATTTATTCCTCATCTCCGGGTTTTTTTCGATTCTTTTTTATTTTCTGCTTAGACTTGCTTTGATTTTATATTATCCAATTTTTGATCCATTATTTTTAGATGGGGTAGGATTAGTCTGGGGAGGTATTTACGGAGTTATTACCTATACTATTTTTCCTTCTTTAAATCGAGAAACTTCAGCGCTAGTAACGTTTGTAAGAGTGAGGATGACAGGTAAAGCATTTTTATATATGATCATTGTATTCAGGTTGTTTTTTGGTTTACTTTATGGATTTACTTATGGTTTTTTAAATTTCCTCTACTATCTTCCTGAATTAGGAGGAATTTTAGGATCCTATGTAGTATATAAATATCGACTTTTTTCTAAGTAAAAATAAATCTTATACAATTTTTAGTTTTGAAGTAGTAAAAATTATCTTAAATAAAACAATATTTTTTATACAATAACATACAATAACATTTTTGATTTTAAGTTCTTAAGAATTATGCCAAAAAATACAATTTCAAGGATCATTGAATTAAACGAAGATTTAATTGGAAATAACGACAGTTTAGCTGAACAGAATAATAATTTGTTAAAAGAGAAAAAAATAAAAGCTATTGACTTCGTTGGAGCGATAGGAGCAGGAAAAACGGCAATAATTGAATGTATTGTTAGTAGAATTGTAAAAGACTATAGGATTTTAGTTTTGAATGGTGATGTAGCTACCAGAATAGATGCTGACCGAATTGAAAAACACGGGGCGAAAACAATACAAATCAACACAGGTAGAGAATGTGCTTTGAATGCATATCATGTTTCCCAGGTTTTAAAAAATTATAATCTAAATGATATCAATATACTTCTCATTGAGAATGTTGGAAATTTAATTTGCCCTTCAGATTTTATCTTGGGAGTAGAGAAAAGAGTTGTAATAGTTTCTATAACAGAAGGAGAATGGGTTATAAAAAAGCATCCATTATTATTTAAATCCTCAGATATAGCAGTAATTAACAAAATAGATTTAAAAGACGTCATAGATGTAAATATTGAAGAGATGATAAAAGATGCTAATGAAATTAATCCAAATCTTAAGATTTTTACTACTAGTACAATTACGGGTGAGAATATTTCCAAACTAATTAATCAAATACTGAATTAATTGAATTAAGAATAAAAGTAAGAGAACATAATTTATAATAAACATAATAGTTGTGGTTTATTATGTCAATAAGGCAATATAATACTGAGTTAGGGCTGTTATTAGAGAAAATCGTTAAAGTTTACCTTGATAAAGACAAGTTCTTTGTAGGGCAATTAAAAGGAGTCTCGGAGGATTCAAATCTCATTCTTGTTAATGCAAAAAATGAAAAGAATAAATTATTTCCAAAATTGTTTATTAGAAATAACTATTACAATTTTATAAGTTTAGAGGATGAGCCTTTCCCTATGAAAGCACTGGCAGATAGAATAGCAAGAATATTTTCAAAAGGTCATGTTAACTATATTGAAGATCAAAACATAATTTCAATATTAAATGGTAAAATTATTGTTGATGAGGTTGAAGTTAGAGGTAGTGGTCCTTCAGCAGAACGTGTAAAAACGATTTTTGAACAATTTAAAATGGATTTAGAAAGTCCTGAGGAAGATTAACTATATTTTATTTTTTTTAATTTTCAGTTTTTGTTTATTCTTCAAACACATTAAGTAAATCTTTTAAATTCAGGTCTTTATAAATATTTTTCATAACCGCTTTGCCTAATGGTGTAATTCTAGCAATACCTAAATCATCAAAAATTCTTAGATAATCATTTTCAATCAAATATTGGATTTCAGCGTTCCACACTTCATCGAACATTTCTTTTAAATCATCAATTTTAATATTTTCATCAATTTCTTTACTTAAAGCAATGATTAATGCTAATGTACCATAGTGAGATGGAGTAATATTATCATCTTTACCATCAGAAGTTAAAATATAAACTTGTTGTTCCAAGAATTTTGTCTTTATAAGATCAAATCCCACATCTTTCAATCTCATATAAGTTTCACTCATAACCTTTTCAAAATTAAAATTTTTACTTAGATTTCTAATATCTTCTTCCCTAGTCACTTTTTGTTGATTTGTTAAAATTAGTTTTGTTATAATTTTAACTACTTCACTTATATTCTTATTGTCAAACGTCATATTCTCAACTCTGTTCCAAGTTTATGTTCTTTAAGTTCTTTATTTCCTTTTTCATTTCTAAGTTAGATATGATAAATGTTAAACTAAATTTTGATAGAATTTTCTCATTTTCAAATATTGGTATTATTTTTCTTATTGTTCTAAAAATAGAACCTGCTTTATTATATTTGCTTGGGATTGATACATTTGAAAATAATATCTTTTCTTTTTTTGTTTGAATTTTTATCGATAAATATAAAACAATTATGAAAAAAATCTTTTCAGGAGTCGTAAGTTCATCAAATTTTACCCTTTCTTTATTATTTCTAATAAATTCTATATTGATAAAGAATTTCTGCTCATCATTATTTATGATAATTTCAAAATGGGGAGAAATATTAATTTCAATTGTAAACATATTTATCATAGATTCAAGATTTTTGATTATATTATCAAGGTTCCGAAAATTTTCGAAACTTTCTTTTAAATCTTCTTCGGAAGTTTTAATTTCAAGGGTCGGTTTATCAATTCTCAGATTTTTCTCGAAATTTTGGAGTTTCGCAATAATCATCGATATATCTTCAGGGTTTTTAATGCTAAACATTTCTTCTGGTATCGATATCTTTTCTAATTCATGATTAATATTGTTTATATCTATTTCGATTTCTTGGGAAGGTCTTAACAATTTTAAATCAATATATTCAAGATCGGTAGATGAAATGTTTTCACTATCTTTAATTTTACTTTTTAGTTGAGATTCAAGTTCAATTATATTTTGTTCTTCTTTTTTAACCAACTCTTTAACTTTGAGATAATCATTTTTGTAAGAATCGTATATTGGTTTTAATTCTTCTAATTTTTTTTGAGATTGACCTATCTTAGAATTGATGGAATTAATTTCAAATTGAACTTCTTTTGCTTGTGTTTGGTATTTTCTGATTTTTTCGGCATTTGTTAAATTATTGTTGGGTTCTAAATCCTCAGTTTGGATAATACGTGAGTCAGCTGTCATTTCCCGAGTAATTTGGTTGATTTGACTAAAAAAAGTTTTTTTTTCTTTTGTTAAATCTTGAATTTCTAATTTAAATTGATTAATAGTTTCAATAATTTGGTCAAATTGGTCTTTACGTTGAAAGAAATCTTCTTCTAAATACTTTAATTTATTTTTGTTAATGCTAAGAGAATTGTTTAATTTATTCAAAAGATCTATGTTAGCTTTATTTTCACTAGATTTTTTATGCTGGATTGAAATTTCTAATTCTTTTTGGAATAAATCCTTTTTTTTTAATAGAAAATTGAATTCGAGAATCTCACTCAAAATCTGGATGATTTGATTATACTGAGAGGTCACCTCAATATTTTGATTAATTTTCATACGATATTCATTAATAAAAGCTAATAAATTTAAGGATCTTTCTAGTCCAGAATACTGCTTGGAATCTTCTTGAAAGATATTAATTAATTTATCCATGGGAATTGAATCTAATTTTTCTAATATCTCGATAAAATTATCATTTTTAAAATTATTCAATAAATTACTTTTGAATTTTCCGAGGATTAAAGTGAATCTTTCTTGAATTAGAACTTGTTTCGAACCTATGGATATCTTAAAGTTATTCTTCAAAATTTTTAATCCCTTAACTCATCAATTCCTATTTTTCGAAGTGATTTTTATATTTTTTATATTCTTTTTCTTTTCTCTCTTTTCGTTTCCGAATTAAATCTAGTGGATCTTTCTCATCGTCTTTTTGAACGAGATATTTTTCTTCAAAACTTTTATCCAATTGTGACTTAAACTTCTTAATTTTTTCAGAAACCTCATCACTAATCTCTAGCTCTTTTAAATCTTTAGTCCTTGTAGTTATTTCCATTAGCTTTTCTCTAGATTCCTTGCGCCTTAATCTCTTAAATTCCCTTTCAGAGAATTTAAAGTAATCTTCATAAGTATCCTTATGTTTCTCTTGCGTCTTTTTTAATTGCTCTAATTCTTCTTTTGCTTTTGCTACCTTGATGATTTTTTCTTTTGTATTTAATTCTTTTTGAGTTAATAAATTTTCACTATTATGTATGAAGTCTTCAAATATCAAATCTGGATTAACTATAAATGCTTGTTCAAATTCATTTATTAAATTCTGATCAGTATCATTTGGAATTTTATTTAATTCTCTCTTAAGCTTTTTTTGTTGTAGATCTTCATAATAAATCCTCATTTTACTTATTGATTTTAGAAAATATGTATTATATTTTAAAGAATCGAGTAGATCTACCCAAAGTGAGAGTTCTATCGAAGAAACAAATGAGACAGTTTCTATTATTTTGCTAATTTTTTTACCCTCAA
The DNA here is from genome assembly GCA_019057775.1 of Promethearchaeota archaeon. The sequence continues at coordinate 4,619 of JAHLWT010000143.1, read as the reverse complement.
TTAAATTTAAACCAATTATTTTAACTTCTCCACCACTTAAATTTAAATTCTTAATTCTGTCTTTAAACCCATCTTTGAATTTTTTTAATAGGCTATCTTGAAAGTCGAGAAATTTAGTAATGTTATTATTTGAAATTAGTATTAGGTTTTTATTTATACTACTCAAAATTTCTTTTATTTCCTTTATTTGGGAAACAAATATCCTATTATTAAAATTGTTTTCAATGTTCTTGTAAAGTAAATTGATATTTCTAGATTCATCAGACATCTGATTGAGATTTACTTGAAGTTTTTCAATCGGAAGGCTAAATTCTTTGATTTTTTCGAGGTTAAATGTTTGGTTATTGTTCATTTTTTCTATATGACTCATTATTATTAAATTTCAGGTGGTCCTGGTAAATTATCATTAGGTTCTTTAGATCTATTTATCTGTCCTGAAGATTGCCTTGAATGACTTAAAATATCTTGTCGTTCAACATGTATAGCGGTACCACCAACTAATTTTAGCGAATTAAAAAAATTATCATAGGTTAACACTCCCGTATTAATGGATTTTAACAAAGCAACTCTAGTTCCTCTTTCGATATCAGAGCCTGAATAACCATAAGTTAATTTTAAAAGCCCATCTTGTTTATTTCTTCTACTAAATTCATCCCATAAAAGATTACTATCAAATTCAGAAATTTTACGTCCTATTTTTACCTCTAAATCTTTTGATACTATTTGAATGTCATTATATTCTTTGCTTAAATTCGAGAATATTGATTCATCAACTCCAATTTTCGCAGTTTTCACTTTATTCACAAAGGCTTCAATGATTTTTCTTCGTAAATGATAATCAGGGAAATCAAACTCAAAATGGAATGTAAAACGACGCCAAATCGCAGAATCTAATTGATGTTGATGATTTGTAGCACCAAAAATAGCTAACGGAACTCCTTCATAGTTGACTCTATCAATGACCTGTAGAAAAGAAATCACAGCCCGTTTAATTTCTCCTACTTCATGAATATTAGATCGTTCAGACCCTATTGCATCAATTTCATCAAAAAATAAAATGAACGCACCACGTTCCTTGGCAATGTCTGCTGCTAATTCAACAACGCCCCGGATGTTCTTAATAGTATCTCCTAGCAAAGGTGATACTAATCTATCTGCTTCTACAACACATATAGGAATATCATATTTCTTAGCAAAACCTCGAGTTAGTGAAGTTTTTCCTGTACCTGGAGGGCCATATAAAAGTACAGTTAAATTTGGAGACAAATTCGTATTTTTTAAGTGTTCAATAAAATCATTATATTTTTTTAATGCATTGAAAAAATCGTCTAGTATTTCTTTTTTTATCTCGTTACCTAGGATATCATCTACAGATTCCTTAATATCTAATGGAAGATATACGGCTCCATATTTCCCCAGACGTTCTTTAATTATATCTTCAGTAAACACTATTTTTCCTTCTTTGTCTGAATTTAAATTACTTATTTTTCCTCAACTCTTTCTTATTTATTTTTATCATTTTTTTTTTTAATATCAAATTTTTCGCAAAATCTTGCTATTTCATTAATAAAATATTTTAAATTATCAATTTGAGAACCAATGAAATTAAAGATTTCTTTACGGTATTGAATTGAATCTCTAATCTTCATCTTGTCTAAGCTGAGATAATTAGGGAAACATATTAATTTCATCAAATAAGGAAGTACTTTTTCGTTTGTTTGCAAATCTTTAAAGATAGCATAAAAAATATTTTCATCAGATAATTTCCACTTTAGTATTCCCATATATATCAAAAAAGCAAAATTCATTGAAATCCAATTTATTAGTTCTTTAGATAAAAAACCTCTCCTTTGTGAGGCAAAGGCTAAATAATATATAATTAAAGTTTCATTGCTAAATTGTGGAAGTAATCTGATTGTTCCATCTGATTGCACGTTATCCCTTAAATAATTATTATCTAATAAAATTTCTATAAAATCTTCCTGAGGTCCTAAAAAAATACCATCAATTATGCGTAAACCAATTCTTTCGGCAATATTTTCTATTGCTTCTTCTTCAGCATTGGCTATCGAATCAACATAAGGTAAAAAAACATTGTTTTTTAAAATCAAGGGGATTTCTTGATTTTCTTTTTCAGGAAAATCACCAAAATTAGGATCTAAGTTATAGAGAGACGTAATATTATTTATAATTTGATACACTTTTGGAGTTATTCCTGGTATTTCAAAAAAATCAGGATTTTCTAGTTTTTCCCTATAATATGTATGAGATTGTAATATATGTCTTTGGCATTCATAAAAATTAGGAGAATGTTGAAGAAGTTTATTATATATTATTTTAAGGTTTACTCCTCTTGGAAATAATCGATCCTCGATGAATTTAACTAATTGATACAAATATGTATTTTCTAAATTAAGTTCATCCGGATTTGTAATATGTCTTAAAACATTCAGTGCGGCAACCGATTCATATAAAAAATCTAAGATGTAATCTTTAATGTCAATAATTGGTATTTTTTCTCTGTATTTAATGATGAAATCTTTTATTATTTCATAGACATTTGATCTATACATAGCAGAGAATTCTGAAAGCGCTCTAACCAATCTTATATTTCTTTTTTCTTCCTCCTGTCGAATTTTATCTAAAATTTCTGTATCCAATAATAAATCAGCATCCAAATTAATAATTATTCTTCTTGTTTCTCTCAAAATTGGACGCATATGGCTAATAAAAGTTAAATAACGAGGTAGGATGTCGGTCCATTTTTCCCTCTTTCTTCCAGGTTTTACTCTTCTCGTAGATTTTTTTTTATAACTCATTATATTGTTCTCAAACCATACAATTTTTAATCCTCATCATATCCTACTAAAACTTCTGTAAAAATATTGGAAATCTCGATAAATATTGGTATCTCCACTCTACATAAATTTCCAAGTATCCATTTATTAACATCTTTTATGAGAAACTTTATTTGATTATGTATTTTTTTATTGATTTCTGAATCAATGATTTTAGAATACCATAATCCGCCGCCTATTCTATATGCGATTATTTTAATCAATGGTCCAAATAAGGGTTCTAAAACTTGTTTCATCATCCAAGATTTTGGAATAACGCTCATGGTTTTATTATCAAAATTTGGATCATTTAGGATTGGATTTGTTTCATCAACCGATAGTTTGGGCATAAAACTTAGTAATAGGATCAGCGCAAATATGGCTGAAATTCCATTAATAGTATAGGTACCTCCTATTTTTTCAAAATCATCTCGGTTAATCGCAATATTTGCGAGAAACATACAAATAAATACATTTCTATCAAATTTTTCCGAAACGTAAGCATATCCTAATTCATCATCAAGGATTAAATATTTTTCTTCTAAGATTTTTATAATTTCATCAGGAAAAGTATAAAATATATAGGATTTTTCTTCACTCCTTCTAATATCTTTTTCAATAATCAGTTCTTTTGATACTAACCCGAACATTTTAGATAGGTCTTCTAGTTGTTTTTTTACGTAATGACGTGGTTTGTTTGGATCTCCAAACATAGCAAAAAATTGATGATCTACAATATGAAAATCGTTTCGTTTGCTAAATGCTTCAACCATTCGATCAATTACTGGTCCTTGAGTTCCTGATGCTATAGCATTTGCTTTTGAATTAACAAATCCATTTAATAATTCATTTATAATAAAATCTTGTTCATGAGTTCTCGATTTCAGGATTTTTCCAAAAGCTTCGGAAAAATTCTTTGTATTAGGAAAAAAGGCATTTTGAATCTTATCATTTATTGATTTAATAAAGATATCTCCATCATTACGGGGGAAATGGAGCTTCATATTAGTTAATCTTTGAATAAGTGCTTCTTTTGCTCCAGGAACATTCTCTACATCTCTTTTTTGCAATTCTTCAATTGCTTTTTCTAGTCCATTTTCAAAATCATTCAACAAACTTTTCCATGTTGTATCTTGAAATTGTGCCATTGTTTATTCTCATTTTTTCATTAAATTTTGTTTATAATCTCCCATTTTAAATCAACAGAGATCTTTTTTAAAGCATTGATTAAAGATTTAATTAACTTCTTTTCATAAATATTCGGGGAAGAAACCCCTCTTTGTGCTTTCCAGCCCATTTGAGTGCCATTTCCCATTTCTCTCTGTCCATATTTCATAATATTACTTAGATCTCTTACCCACCAATAGAACCTTAACCACTTTTTATTAGGATTATCCTTAGAATATATAACAGCCACTGCTTTCCATTCACCCATCAGCCACTTAATGGTTATCCCACTTACAGGTAAATAAAAGTTTATTGGTAAATTAGCGTGGAATTTTAGATCAAGATCCATAGTAGACAAATTAAAAATTGGTTGATTATACCCTTCTAAGATAACTATTTCACCACAATGTTGACATTCATAATGAGATTTCTTTTTATCCATTTTTTTTTGGCATGTTGGGCAAGTTCTATTTTCAAGAATTCGATATTTTATAATTTTTAAGCGTTTTTCCATTTCTAATTTTTTTTTTTTTTGGGTTCTTTTTTCCCGAAAGTTCCACGCCCACGCCAGAGATCATCAAAAGTCTCGTCAATTTTTTCCAAAGCTTTAATGAA
>JAHLWT010000142.1 GCA_019057775.1 Promethearchaeota archaeon | reverse complement strand
CTAGAATAATTGATGGAGTTCCTATAGCTTTAAGGATGATTTTCTAATGCCTAATAGATTTTGTGCTATATGTGGAAAAATACTCACAAAAGAATCTCCTCATTTTGGAATGTGTATTAAGTGCTATTTAGAGGAAAATCCATTATTCAATCTTCCAAAGTCATTTTCATTTAATGTTTGTCTTGATTGTGGAAGTTATTCCAAAAAAGAGGTGTGGAGTAGTCCTTCAGAGAATGAAATATCTACTATAATTGACGAAGCACTCCAAACATACTTATTAAAACCGATAGAAAAAAAGAAAAACATTAAATTCTCCATCTCTTTTGACGAAGAGAGTTACAAATATTCTTCAAAAGATTTGCTGATTTCCCTTGAAGTAAAAATTAAAGGAACAATGAAAAGCGATTTTAATTTTTCTCATCTATACGCATTAAAATTAAGCATAAACTATTTACTATGCAAAAATTGCACAAATCTAAGAGGAGGAACTTATTTCTTATCAATTCTACAACTACGAGTAAAAAATGAAAACCAATTCGATTTGATAAAAAGTAGGTTAGAAGAAATAAATGGGTTTGTAGAAAGAATTTTTAGAAAGGACCCAAGACATTACATCACAAAAATTGAAGATCAGAAGTATGGTGTAGATTTATACTTAAGTACCAATGAAATAATGAATTATATTATTAAATTTTTAAAATCTAAATATCATTTTCTATTAAAGAGATCAAAAAAGCTAATTGGAAGGGATTCTCAAAAGGGAAGAAATTTATATAGATTAAAAACCTCAATAAAATTTCTACCAATATCCATGAATGATAATGTTTTAATTGGAAATCAAAGCTATATTGTTGAAAATATAATGAAAAAGAAAGTAATTCTAAGAAGTGAAAGAAACGCTAGATTGATAAAAGACTTCTCTTATTTCTTTAATGACAAAGTAATCAAAATATAAAATTAGAGGAAAATTAATTGGAAGAAAATAATGATTTTCATGATGAAGAATTTGATAAATTCTTAGAAAATGAAGTTGATGCGGGATTAGATACTAGTATCGATGAATTACAAAAGAGAAAAATTGATGTTCAAAGAATTAAAAAAATCGATAATTCAAAAAAAAGAGCCACTATAGATTCTGTTTTTGATGAAAGAACAATTTTCGCCTTAAATAAATTATTGGTAAATGGTCCATTGGGAAGAATAGAGGGTATTATTTCGGCAGGCAAAGAAGCCAATGTCTACTTAGCTTATGATTTAAATGGAAAAGAAGTAGCTATTAAAATTTATAAAATTGATAGTAATACATCTAAATGGATGAAAAATTACATTATTGGTGATCCTCGATTTAAAAAACTACCACATAACGTCTCGAAAGTAATTTTCTTATGGGCAAGTAAAGAATTTAAAAATCTTAAACGTGCGTATAAAATCGGGTTAAGCGTCCCAAAACCAATTATGGTAAAAAATAACCTTTTATTAATGGAATATATTGGATTTGAGAGCATTCCCGCCCCAATCTTAAAAAATATAAGAAACCCTAAGAACCCTAATGATTTAATGAACCAAATATTAACTTTTATAAAAAATTTATATCAAAAAGCCAAACTTGTTCATGGTGATTTGAGTGAATTTAATATTCTGTACCATAATCAAAAACCAGTTATCATTGATATCTCCCAGGGAGTATCTATTCAACATCCTAAAGCAGAAGTATTTTTGGTAAGAGATATAAAAAATATTTTTAAATACTTTGAAAAATTAGGAGTGAACCCTCCAGATCCAAAAAAATTCTATTATAATGTTATTGAAATTTGAAAATTAAAATTAAAGGTTGTTAGACACAAAAATGAAAATTGGCAAAAAAAGGTTAGCTGTTCTGATAGGGAGAGAAGGAGAAACAAAAAGGAATATTGAAAATAAATTAGGTATACTGATTAATATAGATAGTAAAACAGGAAATTGTGAGATATTACCCAAACCAGATGACACAAATTATATTCCTCTTAATGTCTTTACTGCACAAAAAATTGTAAATGCCATTAACAGGGGGTTTAATCCAGTGAAAGCGATGAAATTATTAGAGGATAATTTTGAATTGGAAATCTTTAATTTGCTATCAATTGTAGGTAAATCTGATAAAAGGGTAACGCGTATAAAGGGACGTATCATTGGTAGAAATGGTGAAATGCGTAAAGCTATTGAGAAATTTGCTGAAAGTTACGTTTCTGTTTACGGAAAAACAATTTCCATCATTAGTGATTATGATAATTTACATATTGCTCGAAAAGCAGTTACCATGTTAATTAATGGTATGCCTCATCATGTAGTTTTAAAATTTCTAGAAAATAAATATAATGAAAAGAAAAAGGAACAATTTCGGCAAATCTACAAACCAGAGTTTTAAAATTAATTTAAAAAAGTTTTTTTATACATATTTGATGCATCATTCATTAAGTCTTTTCCATATATAATTTCTCTTAATTCATGCAAAAGGGTACTTTGATCTTTTATATTCTCAACATTGTATAATTCTTTGAATTCTTCATCTTTATAATTTTTAAGGTGTACTTCAAAACTTTTAATTGAATACGTGCAGCTTTCATATGATTTAAAGATGATTATATTTCGCGGGTATGCATTTTTTTCTTTCAAAAAAACTGCCCATCCATCGATATATAAATCAATCTCAATATCAAATAAATTCTTCCAAGCTTGGACTTTATTTTTAATTTCATCTATCTCTGCTTGAATTTCTATTGAAAATTTGTTATTCATATGAATTTATCTAAAAAGAGATTTAAAAAGGGGAATCAAAAAATGTTCAATCAAAAGCAATTTCTCCAATATTAAAAATTTCATCAGATAAGCCTAGTTTTGAATTTTTTGGTTTAGGATTATAAATAGACGCATTTAATGAGAATCCCTTCCCAAATATTTGGGGTGATTTAATACCTGTTATTAGGAGCATAACTCTTATAAGCCCATCAAACTCATCTGAAACCCTTGCGCCCCAAATCACCATAGAATCATTCACATCCATCTTTTCAGATATTTTTTTAGCGACTGAATTTGCTTCTTTTAATGTCATATCATTTCCTCCACAAATATGAATCAACGCTCCTTTTGCACCATCAATACTTACATCTAATAGAGGTGTACTTAGTGCATCATTGATCGCTTCCTCAACGCGATTTTCCTTTCCACTAGATTCTCCAACTCCTACAATAGAAACACCACCAGTACTTAATATAGTTCTAACATCCGCAAAATCTAAGTTAATTAGAGAAGGTAATGAAATTGTTTCTGTAATCCCTTTAACCATTGTTGCAAGTACTTCATCAGCTACACTAAAAGCTTCAATTATAGGTAAATCAGGAGCGATTTCCAACAATCGATTATTATCAATAACTACTAATGTATCTGCGTAACGCTTAAGTTGATTCAATCCTTTTTTAGCTTTATCAATACGACCGATTTCAGTATCAAAAGGTAAAGTAACAACCCCTACAACAATCGCACCTTCCAATTTTGCTATTTCTGCTACAATAGGGGCACTTCCCGTACCAGTTCCACCTCCTTCTCCACAAGTTATGAAAACTAGATTGGATTCTCTTAAAACTCTAGTTAAATCCTCTCGAGATTCTTCAGCTGCGGCTTTACCGATCTCAGGGTTTCCACCAGCTCCAAGTCCTTTAGTTAAATTCTTCCCAATTAAGATTTTTATATGAGATTCAATATTATCTAAATGTTGGCAATCTGTGTTCACAGCTACACATGTTGCACCTTTTATTCCTATTTTCATTAACCTATTAATTGTATTATTTCCTGCTCCACCACAACCTACTATTTTAATATTAGCATATCCAAAATGATCGATTTGAGGTTTGATTATTTCTCTTTTTCGTGCGTTTTTTATAAATGATTCCATTTTGACCAAATTTTAATTTCCTTTTACAGAAAAAATTTCCATAAAAAAATTAGAATTAGTGTAATATCTGAATATTATTTATTAAACTAATGTTTTAAACAATTGAATTAATTGAGACGTCTTTATCACTGATCGGATTGAATATTCGTCTATACGTATTATCTTTAATAAGAAGTATATTTGGTAGAGAATATGGAAACCTATTAGAAAAAGTTAGACAATATGCTCCTGTATTAGTAACAATAACGAGATCTTCTTCTTTAATATTTTTAGTAAAAAAATAATTTTTTGCCAAAACATCTTGATCTGATGGCATTATACCTGCAAATGAAGTTTTATATTTATGTGGTTCACTAATACGAGACGCATTGTAAAATCTTAATGAACATCGAGCAAATTTAGGGCATATATGATTTCCAATATTTAAAAAGGCCCATTTATCGTCAGTTATTTTGACTATCTTAGTTATAAATAAACCAGCATCACCAACAAAGTATCTTCCCGGTTCAAAGTAGATGCTCTTATAATTAATACTAACTGTATCTAAGATCTCTCTTATTTTCTTTGCAATTTTTTTCAATTGATTTTGAGACATTACAGTTGCCTCCGGAAATCCACCACCAAGATTTATGTTTTCAATATTGATACCGTAACATAAAAGAATTTTTATATTTTCTATTACAAAATTGAGGTTTTTTATAAATAATTCTATATTATTCATCTGTGTACTATAGTGGGATAATATTGAGGATATTTTAATATTATTGAGGCTCTTTTTTAAATTAGCTAATTGAATCAGTTTAGTTTTTTCTAAATTAATTCCTAATCTTGTCTTATACTTCTGAGAATTTATCCTAATACAGACATCTTGAATACGATTGTATTTTTGTGCAGAGAGATTTATTTTTTTTAAATCATTTATATTGTAAACTACTATCTCTTTAACCCCGTTCTTAATGCTTAAATCAATAAGTTCTTCTGGTAAGTATGGGCCACCGATAATTATTTTATCTGAAGGGAAGCCAAGTTTTAATGCCAATTTCAATTCCAGTAATCCTATAATTTCAGCACCTATTCCCTCAGATTTAATAATTCTACAAATATCCGGAAGAAAATTTGCTTTAAATGAATAAAAATATTCAGAATTTTTAAATTCAGAGGAAAATACCTTAGTAAAAGTATTTATATTATCCCTAATCCTATTTTCTAAGAATATTAGTAAAGGAGTTTTAAATTCCTTTGCAATTTCATTTATAGATACAGAATCAATAAAAATTTCATCATCTTTTTTTTTTAAATAAGGATTTCCTGAAATCAATTTCATAATTTTATCATTTATTGTTTTTAATTAAATTTTGATAAGTAGAATGTGTGTGTTTTGCTATTATGTCCCACGTATATTTTTTTGATACTTTTAACTGGCCAGCTGACCCTAAGTTTTTTCTCATTTTCTTGTTTTTTAATAATAAAATGACTTTCTGGGCAATATCTACAGGATTGTCAAAATCAACTAATAAGCCATCAACTTTTTCTTCTATTACTTCCGGTGTTGCTCCAATTCTTGCTCCTACCACGGGATTTCCTGCTGCCCATGCCTCCAAGAAAGAAATTCCAAAAGCATCGCTCCGACTGGGCATTAAATATAAATCTGCTTCTTTAAATGCTGTTAATTTTTTTTTATCATAATAACCAGTTAAATTATCTGGAGTGAAATTGATTATTCTTGCATCGTAAAGCTTTTTAATTTTAGAAGAGGTAATATTAAAAGCCTTTGTTGATGGGCCTAGAAACACAAAATAGACTTTTTTAATTTTTTTAAGAATAAAAGGAATTGCCTTTAAAATAGAAATTGCTCCTTTTTCATAATTTTTGTACCCACAAAAGAGAACTAACTTATATTTCATCTCCTTTTTATTGAAGAAATTCTGTTTAAAATAGAAATTTTTATATGATTCTTTATGTACGCGTTCGAATCTTTTAAAGTCTACTCCCATAGGGATTACTTTTATTTTTTCTGAGGGGATTTTATATTTTTCTATTAAAATTTTCTTTTCAATATTAGTACAAGCAATAAGAAGATCGAATTTTTTTAATAATTCGATTAGTTTTAGATCCATATATCTAGGATTTGAAAAGTGAAAAAATGGAGTACAAATTTTTGGCACATTGATATATTCTCCAATTATTAAACTTATTAATAAATTAAAATATGGAAAAAAAGTAGCATGAATTAATTTATAGTTTTGAGCCTGGTTTTGTATGAAATAATCAATTAAATCTTCTAAATACGGTCCATTTTTTATAATACTCTTGACACAATCATCTGAGAGATTAAGAGAATTATAAAAAGGGATTTTTTTCAATTTAAGTATAATTTCTTCTTTGGATATGCTATAATTTACAGAAAATCTTTTAATAATTATGTTGTTTACTTTTTTATAGAATCTATTTTTGTGATCTATTATTTTTCCACTTGGATCTCTTAAAGCTTTAAAATCTATAGCATCAGACGTATATATGTCAATACTATAGTTAAACTTTTTAGTTAAAATTTCTGCGATTCGTTGAAAATAGAATTCAGCGCCAGAAATTGAAGGAAAATACCTTGTAGGTAGGTATAAAATTTTACTCAAGAGTATGATGATCCTTTTTATTTATTGATGATAATAATATAATGATATACAAATGTCAAAAGATTTATTGTTAAAGATTTATCAAAAAGCAAAAGAAAAGCAAATTATAGATGAAGAATTTTTAACTTTTTTAGAAAGTGTTTTTCCTGATAAATCTGCAACAGTGATCGAAGTAATTAAGAGGGGAATTACTAAATACGTGTATACTCCCTCGAATCGAATTGTATGGACAGCTAAAGGAGAAAACCAAGAACATATGATTTATCCTCAATTGTATTGTTCATGTCAAGATTTCTATAAAAATATTGTAATTAAAAGAAAAAGAGATTTCTGTAAACATATTTTAGCTCAAATCATTAGCGAAGCATTAAAAAGTTACAAACAAGAAAAAGTGAAAGATCAGCATTTCAATAATCTAATCCGAGACTTTAAATTGAAAATTTAGTTTAATATTTTTGTTACAAGTATTTGATTTTAATTGACCACGATTTCTCTCCTTTCCCACTTTTTCAAATACTTATTGAAATCATCAAGTTTTATGTGACTTGGTATTTCAATTTCTTTCATCGCTTCTAATTTTCTCATTTTAAGGATTAGTTCCTTATTTTTTTTATAAAATTTTTCACCTTTAGGATATTCTTCCCTAAATAACTCTTTTAGTTCTTCAAGATCTAGGGTTTCTATTGTATCATAATTTCGTACAACAAAATTACATAGTGGATCAATTGAAATTTCAAAATTAAATGCATCGATCTGTTTTAGTGCTAATGGATAAGCTTGACAGGCTAGAGGCTTGATGTTTTGAATCGTACACCCCTCAACTTCGTCATAAAAAGGACAACCTTGATTTATATTATTAAAAATTATCCGATAAGTTAGAATTAGAATTTTTTCATTTTTAAGATCAGGGAATATTAAATCTTCTATAATTTTAAATTCAATTTCTCGTTCTTTGGCAATTTGTATCATTCTATCTACCTCATCTGGGTAAAGTGGTATTCTTTTAACATATTCTCCAGGTACTTCATGACAACAAGTTCCACATCTTTTACATTTATAAGTTAATGACATTTTTAGTTGGTGAAATATAGATAATTTGTTGAATAAATTTTCTATATATGTAGATAATGAATTTGACTAAATTAATTTTTGATGTTATGATTATATTACTTTTACACTAATTCTTGTGTCTACTAGGATAATACATCGTTTTTAAATTGATGAAAATACCGTATAATTAGGGACGTTTTTGAAAAAAGAAGGTTTAAGATATGGAAGGAATAAGAATTATAGAACATGATCATTTGATAAAAGAAGATTTTAAGGATCCAATTTGCATCGTAGGGATGCCAGGTATTGCAGACGTAGGGAAATTTGCGTTAGATTCTCTTATTGGACAACTTGATGCCAAAAATTTAATTGATATTATATTTGATGATTATCCTGCGGGGGCAATCGTGGACGACAGTCTTTTATCAGCTCCTAAGGCAGAAGTATTGTACTGGAAAGATCCAGAAGGAATAAGAGACATCATTTTAATAACTGCTGATGCCCAGAGTTTAACTCCGAAAGGTATATATAAAATTTCAAATTTTCTCTCTGAGATAATTCATCGTTATAATATACAATTAATAATTGCTCTGGGAGCCTATCCTGTAAGTAGTAGAACTATCAATACGAAAATTCCAAAGATTTATGTCAGTTCTACTAATCGAGAACTCATAGAGAAATATTTGGTTGAAACCAATTGTAAAAAAATTCAAAAGGGAGTTATAATTGGGGCAAATGGATTAATTCCAACTTTAGCAAAAGCAAGATTTAACATTGATGGATTAGTTTTTCTTGCTGAAACTGACAATTTTGCTATTGTAAATGAAGATATTACAGATTTAAAAGCATCCATTACACTTTTAGAAATGCTAAAAAGATCCTTTACATTACCGATAAAGAAGAAGTATTCAATAGAAAATATTGATGAAATTACTAAAAATCTCCAAATTAAAAGAGATCAATTAGAAAAAGATCTTGATTCTCTCCAACTTATTGATGCAGATGATAAAAGAAAATCTTTATATATATAAAGGAACTGCCCTCAAAAAATTTAATTTTTTATTTCTTATAATATAGGATTCACTTAAAGCAACCAAGCATAAAATATTTTAATCATTGTTAATTTAGAAACAATATGAATTATGTGTGTGCAAGGAAAAGTTGTGGGAAAGAAGTAAGTAAAAAAGAATTAAGTGCATTGCCGGGAATAAAATGTTCTCACTGTGGATTCAGGATTTTATATAAAAAGAGACCAGATGTTATAAAAAGAATAAAAATTCGCTGAAACTCTTTATTTTAATTTCTTGATTTTTAGTTACTTGTATTGCTCAAACGTTTATTTCAAATTTTAAATAATTTACAAGTTCCTTATATCGATTACGAATAGTAGCTTCTGTAACTCCAGCAGCGAGTGAGACTTCTTTTTGTGTGCGACGTTCTCCTTCTTGTATCGCTGCAACGTATAAAGCAGCACCAGCAAGACCTGTAGGTGCTTTTCCCGCTGTTATACGATACTTTTTAGCTAGCTTTAAAATGGATGCTGCTCTATTTTGTGTTTTTCCAGAAAGGCTTAGTTCAGCACAAAATCTAGGGATAAAATTAATTGGGGACGATACTTTTATATTCAATTTTAATTCATTTAAGATAAGTCGATAACATCGAGCGACCTTCTTTTTATCAACTGAAGCGAATTCGATAAAATCATCTAAAGTTTTTGGGATACTATTAAGTCTACAAGAAAGGTAAATAGAAGCAATTAACATAGCTTCAATAGATCTCCCCCTTATTAAATTTTTGTTAGCCATTTTTCTGTATATATGTGCTGACGATTCTTTTAGATCTTTTGATAAGTTTAGTTGAGATGAAAATCGATCTAGTTCATTCATAGCATATGCTAGATTTCTATCTATTGATTTATTGGTTCGAGTCCTTACATGCCATTTCCTTAAACGATACACTTCTGCTTTCATTTTGGGGCTTATAGTCTTTCCAAAAGCATCCTTATTTTTCCAACCAATCATAGTGCTTAAACCTTTATCATGAATTGTAAGAGTAGATGGTGCTCCTACTCTAACTTTTTTATTTGCCTCTTCTGATGTGAATGCTCTCCATTCTGGTCCTAAATCAATAAGCCTCTGGCTTAATACTAAACCACATACGTTACAAACGAGATCACCACGAGATTCATCCGATATCAAATTTTTATTACCACATTCGGGGCAAAAATTTAAACTTTTCTGAGGGGATGAAAGATCCAATAAAGTCAACCATTAAATAATTCTATTATTTAATGTTCATAATTATTTTCGAACTTTTAAATGTTTGCGTTTTATGGATTTGTCCATTAATAATATTGACTGTAATTTTTTTTGATATTGAAATTATATCAAAATTTTTTAATAAGTTTGTTCTTAGCTTTAATATAATGCGACATTATTATAAGACACATGGAAAACATTGTTATCTTCGATCTTTTCAGACTAATTGCCAAAGTGTAACTATAACATTTTATTTGAGAATGTGCTCACGGAAGCAAATTTTTTTTGAGTATCCCCCACATGGAAGATTGATGAAGTATTTTTGTCGGAGTTCCGGAAGTAATATTATTATTA
>JAHLWT010000141.1 GCA_019057775.1 Promethearchaeota archaeon | reverse complement strand
CTTGCGATGTTAAGCATTTCAGATTCTTTAATTAGGAATGAATAAAAGATTTCTATTTTTATTATACTCATTGAAAAACCTCACCCCAAGTCCTTGCTGATTAAATTTTCGATTTTAACCTTCTTTATTTTCTCCAGACTTATCATTTTTTATACTTTTTAATTAATTCTAATGTATCTAAAACATTTTTAGTAATTCCATCCCAATCGTTATTAGCAACTAAATCCTTTGTAATTAGTTTAGAACCAATTCCTGCTGCCACAATACCAGAATCGAACCAACTTTTTAAACTTTCTTCAGTGATATCGACTCCTCCAGTAGGCATGATCTTAGTCCATGGAGATGGAGCTAACACAGATCTTACAAAATCAGGACCACCTAATAACCCTCCTGGAAAGATTTTCACGATTTCACACCCTAATTCTTCGGCATATGAAATCTCAGAGGGGGTAGCACATCCTGGAGAGTAAGGAATCCTTCTTCGATTACATAATTTTGCAACTTTAGGATTAGTTGCTGGACCAACAACGAAATTAGCTCCATTGTTAATATATAATGCGGCAGTATAAGGATCAATAACAGAACCAACTCCAAAAATCAATTGAGGTTCATTTATTTTAAAAAGTCTGACTAATTTTGAAAAGATTTTATAAGCAAAATCGCCTCGATTTGTAAATTCAACGATTTTTCCACCGCCTTTAGCAATTGCTTTTACAATATTTTTAGCTGTGTTAAAATCGCCATTATAAAAAACAGGTACAAGCCCCTGTTCCATTATTGTATTATAAACTTCTAAACTTGTAAATCTTGCCATATTTAACATTACCTTTTTAATAATTTATCGAGATACACGACCAGATGTATCTCCGCCCATTAATTTAAGAACTTCATCAATGGAAACTAAATTAAAGTCTCCTATAATTGTATGTTTTAAACAAGAGGCTGCAACCGCAAAATCAAGCGAAGACTGGAGGTCTTCGTTATATGTGATCAATCCATAGATTAACCCTGCCATAAAAGAATCGCCTCCTCCGACCCTATCAATGATAGGATTAATATCATATTTTGGACTAACGAACATCTCGTTTCCATCATATAGTATCGCAAACCATGTGTTATAACTGGCAGAAATCGAACCTCTTAAGGTTATTGCGACTTTTTTTAAGTTCGGATATTGTTTTACAATCTCTTCAACAACATAACTATAATTTTCAGCATTCAATCTACCAGAAGTGACATCCGTCTCAGGCGCCTTAATGCCTAATACTTTATCAGCATCCTCCTCGTTTCCAATAGCAACATCACAAAATTTAACAAGTTCTGGCATAACTTCTGAAGGTTCTTTTCCGTATTTCCATAGCTTACTACGATAATTTAAGTCACATGATATAGCAACACCTTTACTCTTAGCCACTTTGCATGCCTCAAGGCAAATATTTGCAAGACTTTGAGAGATTGCGGGAGTAATTCCTGTCCAGTGAAACCAATTTACATCCTTAAAAATCTTCTCCCAATCAAAATCCTCTACTTTAGCTGCTGATATCGCAGAATGAGCGCGGTCGTAAATAACTTTACTTGCTCGAACAGATGACCCCATCTCAAGGAAATAGATTCCTACTCTACTTCCACCTCTTACGATTTTTTCAGTATTAACTCCAAATTGCCTTATATAATTAATACAAGCATTTCCTATATCATTATTAGGTAATTTTGTAATATAATCGACAGATAAACCAAAATTTGCTAAAGAGACTGCTACATTTGCTTCTCCACCTCCAAAAATAGCATCAAAAGACCTTGCTTGTGAAAAACGTTGAAAGTTAGGAGGTGAAAGTCTCAGCATAATCTCTCCAAATGTTGCGATTTTATCATTCATAATAAGATCTTAGTTTTTTATCTAAGAATATGTTTAATGATACTTCGAACTATAATAATATTTCTAATGCTTCCTTGAATTCAGCCCATTTTTTTCAATATCACATATTTATAGATGATACTGCTTTTTTTACTTTTAGAGAGAAATATTTTTTTATAATATCATCTAAAAAATAATTTAGAGATATAATGAATTTAAAAGTAAATAATGAATTTTTTATAGATCTTGAAGGGCGATCGGTATTTTTAAGAGGTGTAAACTTATCAGCAAGCTCAAAAGTGCCCTCAAACCCAAATGGAGCAACTCACCTTCAAACAGATTTTAGCGATCATAAGGATGTTTCTTTTGTGGGTCGACCTTTTCCAATAAAGGAAGCAGATGGGCATTTCACTCGATTAAAACATTGGGGGTTTAATTGTCTAAGATTTTTAGTGACCTGGGAAGCAATTGAACACGAAGGTCCGGGTAAATATGATAAAGAATATTTAGATTATATAGAGGAAATACTTAAAATTGCTGAAGGTTATGGTTTATACACTTTTATAAATCCCCATCAAGATGTCTGGAGCAGAATGTCTGGTGGTGATGGGGCACCTGGATGGACTTTTGAAAAAGTAGGTTTTGATTTTGCTAAGTTTAATGCTTCTGAAGCTGCGTTTATAATGCAATATAGATATAATCCCAATAATCCAAAGTCATATAGTCCTATGTATTGGACAGGAAACGAAAATAGATTAGCTAATGGTACGATGTTTACTCTATTTTTTGGTGGGAAAGATTTTGCTCCTTCGTGTCAAATTGATGGTGTTAATGCTCAAGATTATCTACAAAACCATTTTTTTGGTGCAATGAAACAAATTGCAATAAGGGTGAAAGATAATCCTCAAGTTTTGGGTTTTGATACTTTAAATGAACCAAATCCTGGTTGGATTGAGAAATTAGTAGATGGAAGTAATATTAAAGGATTTAAAAATATTTTAGGTTATGCTTTTACGCCGATTGATGCTATGCTTACAGGAGCGGGATATACTAGATCTATCGGATTTCATGAAATAAAGAAGTTTGGTATCAAAGAGACTAAACGTGATGACTTAAATCCAAACAATATTTCGGCATGGTTTGATGGTGTTGAGCCCATCTGGAAGAGAGAAGGAGTATGGGATTTGGATGATAATGGAGAGCCAGTAATATTAAAGAACGACTACTTTATGTCTAAAAATGGTAAAAAAATTAACTTTTCTGAAGTTTATCTTTCCCCTTATATTTTTAAATTTACAGAAGCAATTCGCAGTGTTATGCCCGAATCAATTATGTTCATTGAAGGATCATTTGAAAAACTTCTGCGAGGTGAAGATATCCCATTTAAAATACCGAAAAATTCTGTGAATGCGTCTCATTGGTATGATGTAGCAACAATTGGCACAAAAAGACCGATGTTAAAAGCTAATTACGATCCAATAGCAGAGAAGCCCATAGTCGGTAAAAAAAATGTTCAATCAATGTTTATTCGCCACTTAGGAATGATAAAAGAACTTTCTATTACAAAATGGGGTAGGATCCCTACGATTATAGGAGAGTTTGGATTAGCATTTGATATAAATAATAAATCTGCCTACAAAAATTTCAAAACAGAACCAGATATCGCATGGGAAACTCATATTAACGCGCTTACAATGTATTATTATGCCTTAGATAAGAATCTATTGAATTCAACGCAATGGAACTATACTCCTGACAATAATAATGAATGGGGAGATCAATGGAATTTAGAAGATTTATCAATATTTAGTAAAGATCAGCAACTGAATCCAAATGATATTAATAGCGGTGGAAGGGCAATTAAAGGTTTTTGTAGACCTCATTTTATTAGATGCGCTGGAATTCCATTAAAAATGGAGTTTAACATAAAAGATGGCACTTTCTATTTTGAATTTGATGGGAAGACTTCGATTACAGCACCTACAATTCTTTATATCCCTAAAATTCAATACCCAAACGGATACGATATTAGCATATCTGAAGGAGATATAGAGGAGAATAAAGAAAAACAATTAATTTTAATTGAAATTAAAAAAGACGGTATTCATACTATAACAATTACTAGAAAATAATGAAGGGTTTAATCAAATGGATGCGGCAGTTTATACGATTGGTGTAACATTTGCTATTATTTCTGGGATAATAAACAATCTTGGGACGGTCTTACAGAAAAAAGTAGTTAATGATAAATCTGATGAGGATTCAAAATTAATGAAAAATTTGATAAAGAGCCCTTTATGGTTAATGGGATTATTAATGCAATTAGCCATTGGATCAGTTTTCTTCATGCTAGCTCAGTTATATATTGGTCCAGCTCTGATCCCAGGACTTATGGCTGCGGGACTAATTGTTCTCGTAATTGGCTCCATATATATTGTAGGAGAATCATTAGAAAAGGTGGAAATTATAGGAATCTTACTTATGATACTCGGAATTACATTTCTTGGCTTTAGTGAATTATCAATTGACATTGTAAATACAAATCTAATGGATCTTGCGTTTATAGCTAAAGTTGTTGTTTTTACAGTTGTTTTTTCTTTGATTGCTATTATTTGTGAAATAATAGCTAAAAAAGATAAAAGACTTTTTGGAATTCTATTAGCAATTTCCTCAGGTTGTATGTTTGGTTTATCAAATTTTTGGATCTCTCCATTAATGAGCGTTTTTGCGAAAGTTTTTGAAGGAACAGCCCGCTGGGGTGAATTGATCTGGTTTATAAGTGCTGCAATTATTCTACCATTAGTTAATCTAATAGGAATAGCAAGGATTCAAACAGCATTCACAAAAGGACAAGCAAGCAATTTAATACCCATTCAACAAGTTCCAATTCAGATATCTCCGATTATTGTCTATTTCTTTGTTTTTCTATTAGCTGCCCCGTCAATTTTTTCTACGATTTATATGCTTGTTGGGATTATCCTGATTATATTAAGTTCATTCTTATTAGGTCGGAGACAAACACAAATGGATGAAATTAAATAATTTTTTTTTATATCTTTAAATTTCTCCTTTTCTTTTAAGATTCTCTAATATAGCTTGTGGATATTTAGCAGAGTACCATTGTATATGGCTATAGCAGAAATGACTTATCATTCGGCTTAGCAATGATGGTTTATGTTTTCTTGGGTTTTTAAAATAGATTCTACGATATGCTTCTGCATATTTCCAGCGTTTTAGTTTCATTCCCGCCAATCTTGTAAGTGGAATATAGCTCATCATTAAAGTATTCATTAGCCATGCTTGAGTTTTATGCTTTGAAATTAGTTTCTTTGTTAATGCAATTTCTTTTTTTCTAAATCCAAAGTAGTAATTTGAACTTAATGAGGAATAATAATAAAGGATAGGAGTTTTTTCATAATCAATTAATTTATTGTATATTATGTAGAAAACTGCTTTCCCTATATTGATATGATCTTTATGGAAATACCATGTGTAGATTGGCTCAGGAGCAATGATAATATCTGGTTTTTCTTTATTAATATAATTTGTTATCCTTTTAATAAATTCACGATTAAACTTAACAAAACCATCAATATAACCAAAAAAGTCAATATTTTCGGGAGGGATTCCATGAATAGCTTGAGCCTTGTATAATTCTCTAGTTCGAACTTTTGCTAGAAAATCCCCTTTAAATTTATCATATTCTGCTCCGGGTAATCCAAATTCTCCTTTAGTCATTGAAGCAACTCTTATTACATGATTTTTCTTACTTTTTTTGGCAAGATAATGCATTAAATGACAACAACTTAACTCTAAATCATCTGGATGTGCTTGAAAAAAAATAATTTTTGCCATAACTTAAAAAATAATATATGTTTGATCATATTAAAGGAATATTATAAAAGCAAATTCATTTTAGGTGAAATATTATGGCAACTGCAGAAGATATTAAAAATGTGCTCCAGAGTTGGGCGAAAATGTTGGAAAATCCAGAAATAGCAGATGAATTTGAAGGATATAATAATACTATGCAATTTATCTTTCCGGATATTGATTTGAAACTACAGTTAGTTTTTAAAGATAAAACGGCAGAAGTTATTGATGGATTTAATGAAAATGCCGAAATGAGCTTAGAAGTAAATTCTGATCTATTTTATGGAATTTATACTGGTGATGAGGATCCAATGGAATTATTCATGGATGGGAAACTTAAACCTAAGGGGAATATGGCTGATTTAGAAAAGTTAGAAATCTTTATGGATGAAATGGATTAGTTTATAGAAGAATTCTCTAAATACATTATTTTTAATATTTTTAAAAAAAAACCCTTAATAATGATTCAAAATGGAACCAATTGGTTATAATAAAAAAAGAGCAAGCGATATTCTTGATAAGTACGATATTGATGTGTTAATTGCCGCTACTCCAGTAAATGTTTTCTATACTACTGGATTACCAACACTCCATGTGGCTCCAAACCCTATTTTATATGTATTATATAATCAGTTTCCTAGTTTATCTTTGATTAGAAGGGACGGTGAGGAGTGTTTAGTAACTTGGTTTCTCTATAATAGTCTTGATAAGTTTTCATGGGTTAAAGATGTGGAAGGTATTTTATCACCCAAAATGGCTATGGAAAGAATTAGCGAAAAAATTGAAGCTTGGAGCTTATCGGATAAAACTATTGGTCTTGAAACTTTAATGCCAAGATATCAATCTGAATATATACGAAAAAAGTTCCCCAATGCTAAAATTATTGATGGAGATCAAGCCTTCTTAGACATGCGTCTAATTAAATCAGAAGAAGAAGTAAAAAGAATAAAAAAATCTACAGAAATCTCTGAAAAAGCAATAATGGAAATGATAAATGCAGTAAGAGAAGGAATAACTGATATAGAGCTATTACAAATTGCTAGAAGAACAATAGTAAATGAAGGTGCTGAAGGTTGGGATCATCTTACAATGGGTATAGGATCATCGGATCCTGAAGCTCCTGGAATAGGAACTAAAATGATGCCCGGAGATATAACTAGATTTGATGTAGGAACAGTATGGCAAGGATATGTATCTGATGTAAGCCGTGAGGTTGTAATCGGCCCTTGTCCTGAGGGAGGGGATGAACTAATGGAAAGGATGATCAAAGTCCAAGAGTTTTGTGTAGAAAATATAAAACCTGGCTTGAATGCGAAAGAGTTGCTCAAAAGCGCTAATAAATTCTTTAAGACACTCGTAAAGAGAGGTAAATGTTATATTACAGGACATAGTATTGGTTTAGAATGCGAAGAAGTACATCTATTCAGTCCTATGCGTACACTTGATATTAACTTTGAAGAAAACATGGTTCTTGATATTGAAGTATGGCAGAATTTTAAGAATTTTGGCTTAGTGGGGATTGAAGATTGTTATAGGATAACTAAATCTGGATGTGAGAGCCTCTCAAGGCTAGATAAAGATATTTTTATTAAATAATGATGGTTAAAAAATGAGAGTTAAAGATAAGGTTATTATTATAACTGGCGCTGCTTCCGGGATTGGAAGGGCTACTGCGCTCTTATTTGCAAAAGAAGGAGCGATTCAAGTCCTTTCAGATATCAATGAATTAGGCTTAAAAGAAACTTATGACCTATTAGATGACGAAGGAAAAAAAAGAACTACGATGGTTAAGTTAGATGTGACCAAACCTGAAGAGGTCAAGAAAATGATCGATTCTGTTGTTGAAAATCATGGTAAAATAGATGTCCTGATAGTAAATGCCGGTGTTGTTAGAGTAGGTCCCGTTGAGGATTTTCCCGATGTGGATTATGATTTATTAATTAATGTAAACTTGAAAGGAACTCACTACACATGTAAATACGCCGTTCCATATTTTAAAAAGCAGAAATTTGGTTCAATTATAACTCTTGCCTCCGTTGCAGCGCATATTGGTCAGACAGCCCATGCTAATTATTGTTCAACTAAAGCAGGGGTTTTAGGATACACACGAGCTTTAGCATTAGATCTAGCACCTTTTAATGTTCGGGTTAATAGTGTAAGTCCGGGTGCCACCGACACCCCTATGCTTCAAAGCGATGTCGCAAAACAAGCCAAGGATAGAGGCATAACATATGAAGAAGTGAAAAAAGAATTTGAATCTGAAGGTGTTTTAGGGCGTTGGGCTAAAGCCGAAGAAATTGCTGCGGGTATTCTATTTTTAGCAACTGAAGACGCATCCTACATTACAGGTGCAGATTTAAGAATTGATGGTGGCTGGACTACTCAATAAAAAAAAAATACTAAAAAGTAAATATATTCTTTTTTTAATTTTTCTTAGCATATAACATATAGACTCCCACTATTTTAATTTACGATTTTAGATTTTTGAAGTTTTTCTGTATTAAGGGTTCTAATCCTTCTAATAGACTTCTTGTTCCTTCTTTTTTGGCAATGTTTCTTAATTCTTCAATTTTTGCAGTAGTACCTTTTTTAACGGAGAGATATGAGAGGAGTATAACCTCAACAGCTTGCTTTGCTTGTTCTGGCGTGAATTCAGGAGTTTTATTATTAATAATACACTCGGCAAAATGGCGATCTTCACAACGAGCAGAAATGGTATAATATTTAGGATATGGACCATGCTCAATTGGATTAGATGGACTATAAAATTCTCCTTTTTTTTCTGCCTTTGGGTGTGAAGAAAATATTTTTAGAGGATTCTCCCACGAATGATCCTCATATATAGTACCTTTTGTTCCCTGTATTTCCGTACTATTGTTAAGAGGATGTACAGTTGTAGAGGAGAGACACACACTCGCAATAGCACCACATTTATAGCGCAATAATACAATTGCGGTATCCTCACCTTTATTTTGGGGACTATTAACAGTTTTACTGCACCAACATTGTGCTGAATCAATATCGCCAAGAAACCAATTTAATAAAGCAAATTTATGAGCACCCTGATCAGCTACAACTCCACCACCACCCTTATCAAATGTAAAATTCCACCTATTTGGGTCAAGAAATTCATCAGGAGCACAATAGGCTCCCTCGTATGTTCGAACAAGAAAAACATCACCAATAAATCCTTTATCTACCATATCTTTTATGCTGACATGTACTGGAAGAAATCGATGATTTTCAGCAATCATGAATTTTACTCCAGCTTTCTTCGTTGCTTCAATCATTTCATTGCATTCTTCGAGAGTAGGGGCCATAGGCTTTTCACATAACACATGTTTTCCGGCTTCTGCAACAGCTTTAGTTATTGATGCATGTAAGTAATGTGGAACCGTAATAAGAACAGCATCAATATCGCTTTTAAGGAAATCATCTAAATCATTATAAGGTGTTAATTTATTTCTCCTTGAAAATCGTTTAAGCTGTTTTTCATTTATATCTAAAGCTGCTACATATTTTAAAATTGGATTGGGATCTCTTTTAATTCCTAATGAATGAAAAGTAGCTGCTGCTCCACATCCAATTATTCCAAATTTTACTAAATCCATAATAATTACCTTAAGAATTAATATTTTTTTAAGATTTATTTAAATATTGATCACATTGTCATTCCGCCATCAATAGAGAGGCTTATCCCTGTACAAAAGTCATTAAGAGCTAGAAATAGTACTCCTTGTGCTATTTCCTCAGAAGTACCTAATCGTCCCATTCTCTGACGTGCTATAAAATCTTTCCGTGCTGCTTCTGGATTAGGGTATTTTGATAACCTCACTGCCAGAGAAGGGGTATCTGTTGTTCCTGGGCATATTGCATTTACACGGATTTTATCATCAAGATAATCAGCTGCCATAGCGCGAGTCATAGATAATACCGCACCTTTAGAGGCAGTGTAAGCGGCCCTATTTGCAACTCCTTTAAATGCTACAGAAGAAGAGTTGTTAATAATGATACCTTTTGTTTTTTTCAAGTGTGGAACGGCATATTTAGAAACTAAATAAATCCCTCGAACATTCACAGCCATTACTCGATCCCAGTCTTCTGTTGTCGTTGTATCTATTGCTCCGCCAACAACGATTCCAGCATTGTTAAAAAGAATATCTATTTTACCATAGGTTTCAATTGTTTTATCAATAATTTTTTTTGCTTCCTCTTCAATAGAAACATCGGCTTGCACAAAAATTGCGTCTCCTCCAGATTTTTGAATCTTCTGAACTATTTTTAATGCAGATTCTGATATAGAATTACAGCACACCTTAACACCTTCTTTTGCAAATAAGATGGCAGTCGCTTCACCGATTCCGGCTCCTGCACCCGTAATAACTGCTACGATATCTTTAAATTTCATGTTTTTAACCTTAGTTATAAAATAATAATTATAATACTTTTGATTAATTAATTTTAAATTTTATTTTATTCTATTAATATTTTTTTATGCAATTCTTTCA
>JAHLWT010000140.1 GCA_019057775.1 Promethearchaeota archaeon | reverse complement strand
TTTGTTTTCATCACCATTTTGGTGATATTACTTACCATTCGCCTTAGTGGTTTTTGTAACAAATTAAAGACATTACTTTATTAAAAAAAAAAAAAAAAAAAATTAAAAATAATTTAACCCGCAGTGCTCGCAGGGATTAAAAGGATATCATCGCCATTATTTAGGTTATAATCTCGTAATTTGCTATTTTCATCCATTGTAACTCCACCAGATGACACGTGAAAGTCATTCGGATCGAGTCCAAACATATTACCTAGGGTCCGCTTAATATCTTCTACGTGATTCCCATCGTTCACAGTTATCTTTTCCTTTTTTTCACCAGGCCCAATAGTAGACATGAAATATAAGGTTATTTTCTTTCCTGCGGAAGGGCTTTTAGTTGCCGGAGTTTTAGATTTTATATGCTTCTCCTCAACTAATTCTAACTCCTCATCAAATTCTTCATCAAAACTCATTCATACCACATCTTTTTAGGTTCTTAGGTTTAAATTTCTTTTTTATTTTAAATTTAAACTTAATTAACAAACATTAACGTCATATATTAAAGCCCATTGGTATGAAGTTGAAGTTAAATTATCTTTTATTTCATTGTTTGTTATGTTGTCTTGCTGAATATTTTTTTAATACTCCTATCCCAATTCTACAACAACATATTTCCTATTTGTTTCCAGTTGCAGACTCGGGTAACGTTTTCAGTTTCTCCAACATGGTGATTCCAAGGTTGATCATACAATAAAAGAATTTTATTGGGAAAATTTTCGATTGATTTAACGAGGTTAGGATTATCATCGATTAAGATATCATAATCCAATTGTATTTTGACATCATAAGGCTTCGGTTCAACGTGGATTAAATTTACATAATGAACTCCCTTCTTTATTCCAAGTGAGTTCAGTCTTTCGAGCAGGTGAATTTCAAATTTTGAATTCCGAGCAGTAACAAGATCAACGTGATGTTGATTATTTAACTTTTTAAGTATTTGTATGGCATCCCCATCGATTATAGGTAGTGTCATAGATTCTTGGTATGCTTTATAAAATATATTAAAGATAATTTCTTCTGAAACATTCCAATCTTTATAAAACTCCCATCTATTAACATCATCTTTTGTATAGTTCGTATCAAACTGTTCATTAAAGATTTCGCATACTTTTATTACCATATCAAGTATGACACCATCGATATCAACTGCAATTTTCATAATTTCTGCTTATCCTCATTAAATAATTTATAGTTTTGATGGATTGGTAAGCTTTGCAAGAATAGAAGAAAAACAAAATCAAAAAAATCTTAATGCTGCCGATAGGTAATATTTACAATCGATAGGGTTTACAACCTCAGCATCTTCAGGGTATCTACTAAGTATTTTACACGACAGCTTTAGCAAATTTACCTGGTCTTCCTCTGATTCTATGAGTTCTACACCTAATTCTTGTGCGATATTTTCAAGAACGCTCGATTCTTTATCAGAACAAGGACCACACGAGCTATTTTGAATGCTATGTTTACACGAGAGACACATGGGTTTTTTCTGTACCATATCTAATTTAAATGCGGCATAAATAATATATTTTCTATTTATAAGATAAAAATTGGCACCTCTTAATAACCAGCTTATCAGAAATATTTACTATTATCTCATTGATTCTTTAAATCGCGTTTTTTAAAATGATTTAAATTATATACTAGTTGTACTATCAAGATCTAGTTTTTTAACTCTAAAAAACCTACTAATTATATTAATCCTCTTTTCCTCAGATATATTTCGAAGGTCCGGGAGTATTTTTTTAACCTTTCAGTTCCTACATCTCTCATATCTTCAATGATTCTCTCTACTCCTGTAATAAGTTTAGTATTGGACTGTAAGACTTCGATATTCAAAAGATCAAATTGATGCTTCACAACATCGACAAAATTTATGAATAATTCTGGCGCTGCTTCAACACTCCTCTCCCCTGCATTATATATGGCTTGTATAAGATTCATCCATCGATCTAATGCCTTTTCATCTCTCTGACAAACAATATATTTTAGAAAAGCGTATTCAAATTCCTCCAAAAATGCTTGAGCGTCTTTTTTATGGGTATCATTAAAGGCTTGTTCAAAGCGAGACTTGAACTTATCGGTATACCAGTCAGAAATTTCGTCTGGATTAATATCCAAGGGTAATAACATGGGCACTTCTTGATGTAGCGGAGGTGGAAAGTTGTCTAATCGAATATTTTTTGTTAATTTTTTCCATAGAGAAACCGACTTAACATTATTTAGGGAATAAGGGATGAGAACGTGATTCATGGCTCGACTTGTTGCTAATTTTTTAAAATGGGCTTCATTTTCTGGCTCGTCATCCTTGAAAGTATCACTTTCATAATTATACACTTTTATGATTGCTTCACCGGGGTGTACCCAACACCAGAATCCTTCATGCATTTCATCATTCACTTCAATACTTACATAATGAGGACCTAGGGTCACTTCAGAAAAGCCTCGAAATCCTCCCTTAATCGGAAAATTTAACAGATCTAATTGGACTAATTGTTTGGGGATATCCCTTAAAATTATATATCCAAACATATTTTTTTTTTACACTCCTTTTTGATTCCATTACAATTTTATTAAGTCTAAAATCTAAAGATGTTATATTATGGGCTCTTCAAAAGGATGGTCAATATTTGCCCTATTTAGTATGAATGCTTAAAAAAATCCATTTTTTTTAAGTTTAAAAGGAATTTTTGAAATCGTCTTTTTATTTTCGAATCTGTTAAGCCCCATGGTAAATAACCAACGACATACTGAGAAAAATATTGTACTTCCCAATTTGAGTTATAAAGGCAATCGCCAATGAAACGAAGAAATAGATGCATTTCTTCACCTACTAATTGTGGCCAACTAAAGCATATAAAGGGGCATTTAAGAGAAGCTTCAAAATGATCTTCTTTCGTCCCTGAACAAGACATAACAGTTCTATAACCTAGATTATTGATTTCTTGTATAAGTTGAACTATTCCGTCATCCACATTGCTTATTACTTCCAAAATTTCTATATCCTCGGAAGTCAAAGCGTTTTTCTCTTGTTATAAACTATGAATTATTTACTTTAATTCAAACAAGAAAACCAATTTAAATAAATTTAACTTAATTTTCTTATTGCTTTTATTTATCCTTAGAGATAAAAGATCCCTCGCACATAGGACAAGTATTGTATTTCGAATCTCCCTGTACACATAATCTACAATAAGGACATCGAATTATATTATGAGAAAACATATAATAAATTCTATAACGCACTATTTAAATTTCAACTAAATTTATGTAATTTGTTATAACAACAACTTATTTATTTAATTGCTGATACTCCTCATCAAGCATAATAAAATGAAATAAATAAATTTCTTTCTAAGATATGAGTCGCATTGAACATCACGGTGCATTTGGTATTCTTTTTTATTATGTTATATACATAATTTGGAGTGGTTCATTGATTCTTCCGAGTTATTATTTCAATGCTATTGTATATTTTTCTATTCTTCCCGATTTTGATGCAATATACTATTTAATCAAAGGAAAAGGAAGATTAAAGCTTACAATGGAATACCAGCACCATTTAAATTCCCTAACTCATTTTCCTCTCATTTTTACTCCCGTTATTATTGTATTCGTAATTTGTGTAATATTGAATTTTTATCCACTCTATTCTCTGATTTCCGTTGTAGGTATTTACGGGGGTCATTTTTTAATTGATTCAATGGCTAGTGGAGATGGTATAATGTGGGGTAAAAATCCTTTTAAAAGAAAGAGATACGCTCGATTCATCAATAAGTACTCTGATAAGACGGATGGCTATCATGGAAGATACTGGGCTTCGCGTTATAGACAAACTAAGATGTTTAAAATTGGCACCATTGCTGTAATACTAGTTTTAATAATTATCATTCTCCATATTTTAAATTTATACTTAACGTTTGATCCATCTCTCCGAAGCCCAAGAGGCAGCCTTTTTAGTTTAATTCTATTTTTTATAATATTTTTATATTTTGGATTGAGAAATCCCCGTGAGAAATGGTTAAAAGAACCTCCAGAAGGTAGATATTCTGATTACAGAGTTAATGTGAAATATATAAATGGTCTGAATGAGGAAAATAGAAAAAAACATATAAAAAAATATCAAAGTTTATTGGAACCAAATTTACGTGTAAATTAGAAACATACAAAGCACATATACAAGCACAAAAAAAAGATAAGATGAGCATATTTGAATTTTTAAATTTTTTTGGAGTCTCTTCATTTTCGGTCTAGCATTTCCATATAAGCTTCTAACCTAGTCAAGATTTGTCCTTTTGAGAAATTTCTCTCATCAACGCAGTCGACATCAAGGTCAATAAGGGGAACGTCTATTTTTTGAAGAGAATCTTTCATTAAAGCCCTAGCTCCTGAGGATTGCCGGCATCCCAAGTGAGCTGGATTAATAGCACCATCTATTTTATAATCTTTCGCTAATTGCATCAATATTTTTATCCGTCGTTCTGCAGGGCCAACAAGAGGATGTGTAATCATTCGATAGGCTAGACTTCTCAATGGGTCATTTTCATCCATTGGTTCCCACCAAATATGATTCAACTCATCAATTACAATCTTCGCACCATGTTGCTTTTCTAATATATTTAAAAGATCCGTTTTAAATTGAATTCTATTTTGTATCCAGAGTAATCGATGTTTTTCATCAGGTAATTTATCTAATTCACTATCAATTCGGTGTTTAAATTCGTCTCTATATGTTTTTACAACATCGACACCTTCTTTTGTACCTTGAAGGAGAACGATCATAATGAAATTCTTCAAATCGTTTGAATTTAGTGGACTTGGTACATGCTTGCAAAGATCCTCTACTTCTAACATATATTCTCGTACTTGATTATTATATCGGATCGCTTGTTTAAGTTTAGTATTGTCTAACTTTCGTCCAGTTTCTCTCTCAATATAATCAATCATTTGTTCATATTGCTCTACTAAGTAATCAATAGAATCAGATGTGACTTCAATTGGAATATTTAGGATAAACACTTCTTTTTTAAAATGTTCTCCTATCCGTTTTAATGCTTTAACCCCCCCGTTACAGGGAATACTTGCACCAATAAGCACATCTGGCCTGGGAAGTAAGCCATCTAAAGCACCCCCTATCATTGCTCGATGATAAGAGCAACTATCTGTAGAATAACCTTTACTTTCGGATATTTCAAAATATTTGGGAGAGAGTCCTGTACTTGAGAGCATTGCTCCAAAAAACTCAACAAACATCCCTGAAACATTCATTGAGTTTAGTATTTCATATGGTACGAATACTGTTGTCCAACCAATTGACCAATTATCATCAAAAATACGTGAACCAATTCGTCCTATTTCATAAATAAACTTTCGACGAGCTGTAAGTTTTTGATCTATTTTTTTTTTAAGAGCGGATACCATTTGTGTAAAATAAAGCTCTAACATATTAGATTCAGCCATAAATTAATCCTCTTTTATTTTTTAATCATTTCTGAAAACGCTTCTAGTCGAGTTTTTAGTTGATTAGTACTTCCTAATCCATCACTTTCAATGAATAATACTTTTATATTTTTCTTATTTAACAATTCTTTTAGTGGGGGTACATCATATAAATATGTATCACAAAATTTTAAAGAATGATGAATAACTCCATCAATACTGAATTTCTCTGAAATTTCATTTATATTTGCTGCTCTTTCCTCAATTTTCATCATCCGAGCACATGGGGTTCTGTTTAAATAAGCCCTACTTAAGGAGCTTAATAAATCATCAGATTTTACAATGTTTAAATCAAAAAATTTGCTTCCAGTGCAAACATCCTCATAAACTACATTCATTCCACAGCTTTCAATAAATCTTATAAACTCTATATCATGGATTGGGCTTCCAGATAAAAGAATTCGCGGTTTATCACTAATGGGCTTATTATGTTTCTTTTCTTCAATAAGAACTCTTATTTTAATATTCCAATTTGTTGGCGAAGATTCAAAGAAGTCTATCGTTAATTCCATCATCTCTTCTCCACTTACCAACGTTTGATTTTGCAGTCTTAAAGAATTTATTTCCGAGTATAATGTTCGGGATTCTGTGAATAAATCTATAGATCTCTCGAGATCGATTTTTCGAATTTCTTTGTTAGTGTGATGTTCTAAAGCTTTTTTCAATTTCATAAATTCATTTTTAAGATACTTTATTCCCAATGAGGAATCTCCCATCGGAATGTCTAAAATATAATGGAATTTTGGAGGATGAAATTTCTTCCATACGTCATAAAGCCTCCTCATGGGATCACAGGAATTTACGAATACTACGCCTTCTAGAAAATCATAACCCCCTTCTACAGCAATATCTATTGAAGACTTTACAAATTGACAGTAATTTGGGT
Organism: Promethearchaeota archaeon; assembly: GCA_019057775.1. The sequence continues at coordinate 89,507 of JAHLWT010000140.1, read as the reverse complement.
GTATGTAGGAATCTGCATTTTTCACGGGATATGAATGCCCCACAATCCGGTATGGTAGAAAACCAGAAGCATAAATCAATTCTAAAGGAGTGTAACTACATAACCACCCCATTAGTTGTTTATTTGACTGAATAGATTATTCAAACTCCTTAGAAATAGATCCGAGTATTAATAATAGAAATTAAAAACACGTAATAATCTTTACCATTATTTTATCATTAGAATTTCTTAAATAAAATAAAGTAGAGGGAGATTATTGTTTAAGAACTACCTTAAAAAAACATTCAAATTTTATAGTTTTATTAATGCTCAATAATATTTTTTACATATCTAAATAAAATACTTATTTGATAAACTATTGTCGAGAGAAGATAGTAAAAAAGAGTTACCAGAACATCGTTTGAAGGATAAAAAGATACCAGAACCGATTGTAAATGAAGATATAAATCGCAATGAGATAATAAAACATTTACATGGTCGAACTCTTATGATTTATTTTGTTCTATTAAATAAAAAAACAACTGGTGTACGAGATCTACAACGACACTTAGATCTTTCAAGCCCTAGCGTTGCAAAGTATCACCTTGAGAAATTAGTTAATTTAAATCTTATTGAGAATAGAAATGGTATCTATCATCTCAATAAAAAAGCAGATTTACCAGTTTTAACATCTTGGGTTTTAATTGGTAAATTTCTTTTACCAAGAGCTATTTTCGCAGCTATCTTTTTCACAATTCTATTTCTTGGTTACATCTTCTTTGTTTATTCGTATTGGAACAAGGATAGTTTATTTGTTATTTTTTTTGGAATAGCTATTATGGGTTATATTTGGTTAGATGTGATTTTAAAATTTAAAAATAAGCCTATTTAGTGTAGAAGCTTTTTTTCATTGAATTTTTTATCGTGTTCTATGAAATTATTTTGTGTTCTAAACTTTAGTATAATAAAATTAGGAATTATACTAGGTTATAATGATCAATTTTAAATTTAGATTGGAAGGATGAAAATGAATAGGCAAACAAAAGGAAGTCTTTTTATATTTATAATATGTCTTCAAATATTTCTATTAGGATTTAGTACAGTTAATGCCAGCTCATTTAATAAAAATGAGCACATAGATCCGAAAAATAATTTGCCACAAAATGATAATCCTTCACATTCTTCCCCATTTTATTTTCCTGTTAATCAATCTAGCCCTTTAATGACTGAAGAAGATTTAGAAGTTGACTCTGAAGATTCTCCTAAATTGTCAAACAGTGATCCCAATAGTTATAATGTTTTGACTGTCAATCTGGATAAATATGCTCTTACTAGTGGAGAATCACTCACAATAAATTTGAAATTAACAAGTAATTTAACTGAAATATCAGGAGAACTGATTTCTGTTAAAATTTATCAAGGATATTATCGTAGTGATTATTATTCTTATTATCCGAATTATTTTAGTACTACTACACCAATTTATACTCGTAATATAACTACCAATTCGAATGGTGAAGCTTTAGTATTATTCTCTATTACCTCTTCTGAAGGAATTTATACTGTCTTTGCTTATGCTGAAGGGTGTAAAACCTATAAAGAATTTACTGTTGGAGAAGTAGGGATATTTTGTAAAAGTCCAAGATATTACAAAGCAAATCAGGAATATACAGCAGCAGTTCATGTTGTTAACTTAAGTGATTTTTCGGGAATCCCTTATAGTGATTTTAATTATTCTCTTTCTTATTATGATTATTATGGATCAGATTGGTATGTTTTTACTGCTGATGTAGGGCAAACAGATATCTATGGATATGCAATTTTTAGTTTGGATATTCCTATCGATATAGATGAATTTTACTCTCTGAAATTAACTATAACTGCACTTGATGGAAAGGTGATTTATACTACCTCTTTGTACGAATCATGGGATTATTATTATTATTCTTTATGGGGAGGAGAACAAAAAACTAGTCAAGATCACTTACAATATGTTGTAACTACGGATAAAACTATTTATAGTCCAGGGGAAACTATTCATCTCAGGGTATTAGTTTTAGAATATTCATTTATGAATGAAACTAAGCATATACTGCAAAATTCTCCGATCTCTTTAACAATTTATAACCCAAGCGAATTTGCTATCTTTTGGACAACACTTACAACTGATGAAAATGGTTTATTAACTTTCAATTTACCCTTGGATAAAGATTGTGAATTAGGTTTCTATGGTTTTGAATTTAGTCAATCTAATGATGAATATAGATATAACGTTAAAGTCGATTATTATGAAAAACCGGCATTCAGAGTTGAGATTGATACTAATGGAAAAGACTTCTATCCAAATAACGAAAAGTTGTTTGAGGGTTTTGTCATTGCGTCTTATTATTTTGGTCAACCCGTAGTAGGAGCGACCGTTGAGCTTTCGATTCAGAACTATATGGGAGAACTTAAATACTCAATCGAAAGTTTTACTAATAGTGAGGGTCGCTTTTATTTCTCAATAGGACTAAACTCAATAGAAGATATTGAATATACATTTAGTGCTCAAGCAGAGGTAGTAGATAGTTATGGTAGAAATGCGCTGGATAAAAAAAGATATACTCGAAATGAAGAAATATTTGCATATGGTTATTTAACTGATTGGGCACCAAAACCACTAGATCAATTACATTATTATTTTTATGTGTATCAATATGTTATGTCTGAGGATCTTTATGGTTACGGATATTGGAATTGGAATTATAATCCTTTATCTAATATTTCTGTAGATATTAATATTTATGGAATTGACGATTATCCTCTATATCCCTTAATAAGCACTGATGAAACTTTACTCGCATCTTATTCAAAATCGACAAATATTTTTGGATCAGGTAAATTAGAGTTTAACTTGCCGTTAGAGAAGATTAAGCCTTATAATTTCTTTGAAATTCGGTTAACAGTTAATCTCGAAGATAATCGGTTCACTACATCTTCATATTATTTCCGGTATAAGAAATATAGTCTAGATATCGATATTATTGATCCTAATTTGGATCTTGGGCAATCTCTCGAATTCAATGTAACTTACAAAGAAGTACTTTCTAATTTATCCAGCACTGGAGAAGGGTATATTTACATATATGATTCGCAACACCAGTTAATAGGACAATATAGTGGTATTTTCTCTGGAACAGAAACCTTTACTTTTTCAATTCCGAATTATTATCCCGAAGGAGTATATTATATATATTCTTATGTATATTCCCGATCAAATCAATATTATTACGGATTTAATTATCATTCAACACATGAATCCTTTCTGGTAGGCACTTTTCAGTTATTGTCATTTAATACTAATTTCAATAATACTGGAACTTATAATGATCAAATCAATGTTCATATCGGCGATGTGATTAAAATCAGCGGTTTTTCAAATGTATCTACTAATATCCCTCATTATCTCGAGGTTTATAAGCGTGGTCTTCTCTATTCCAATCCTATTATTATAACAGGGAATAACTTCTCTTATATCCTTCCAGTTATTGCTGAATTTGCTCCTGAATTTACAATAATAATTTATACTATATCTGATTTAGGCAAGCTTTATGAATGTGTCCTTTCTGTTCATGTTGAGTTTACATATAACGTTGATCTTTCAACAGATAAAGATATTTATGAACCTGGTGATTTGTTAACTTTAACTATCACACCACCCGAAAATGTAACAACTATGATCGCACTTTCGTTTATTGATAGTGCTGTACTCGATATAGAACCAGAAGATGATTCTGAATTAGCCAATTTTAATATGAACCCATATTCAACATATATTGGCTCAGGAAGTTCATGGGGATCAGGATTTGATGCATCTAGCTATTGGTGGTTTGGATATGGAAGTCGAACAGGTGGTGTATTTTATATAGATTATTATTTCCCGATGGCTTATAGGGACAATTATCTCTATGCTATTGAAAACCTTGATAAGGTAGGGGGTGCTCCTCCTTCCTTTGAAGAATTACTTAGTAGTTTTGATACCAAAATACGAAAAAATATTTCAGAATCAACAAATTGGATGCCTAAAATAATTATATCAGAACCAACCAATTTTACCTTTAAACTTCCTGATAATATTGGTGAATGGACAATTAGAGCTGTCGTCAATACCATATCGGAGAGTTCTGAGAGTTCTAGCAATGTAGTATTATGGGGAGATGTTATAACCAAACAAATTAAAACATTTTTACCTTTTTTCATTGAATTTGAAGTGCCTCAACCGGTATTTCAAGATGATATTTTAAGCATAAAGGGGTACATATACAATTATATCGGAGAAGATATTCATGCTACGATTGCCATAGATGCTTCTGATCTTGTTGTCCTAAATAAAGAGGTACAAGAATTATTTATTCCAAATAGTTTTGTTTCTGAAGTAGAATTTTCTGTTTATTGTACAGAAGCATATAATCAAAATATAACGCTCTTAGCAACTACTGAAGTTTCTGGAATTAAATATTCTGACGCAAAACAATTAACTACCTACATCAAGCCGAATGGTATTGAAATTATAAACAGAACCATAGGATTTCTTAATGCCTCTATTGGACAACTTCTTCTAAATTATTCTATAGATCCTCTAGCAATTTATCACAAAGAAACACTTGCTCTATATACGGATCTTATGGACATATCAATTGATAGTTGGCAATCATTAGTGGGTTATCCGTATGGATGTATTGAACAAACAATTTCTAAAACACTCCCAACAGCTTTGATATTCAATTATTTAAAACAGAGTGGTCAACTTACTTCTGCTTTAGAACAAGAAATGACTTCTATGATCCTCGAGGGTCTTTCTCGCATTTACAATTTTCAACATAGTGATGGAGGCTGGGGTTGGTGGGGAAATGATAATTCAAAAATAATCATGACTTCTATTGTCATCTCTGCGTTGAATCAAATTAATGAAGTTGATTTTACCATTAATTCTCAAATTTTGAAAAAGGGAATTGAATACTTAATTTCACATCAGGATGCTAACGGAGCTTGGGATTTTCAAGAATATTCTTCAAACACTTTAGAGGCTACTGCATTTATCCTCAAGGCCATTATGACTTATCCAAATAAAACATCCCAGATGATTACAGCAATTAGTAGTGCCGTTAATATATATAAAAACTTATGGAATTCTGGGGATATGCAAAGTACATATGGAGCATCTCTTTATTATCTCGCAACTTTAAACACTATTTATGAAAACTCCACTCTCAATAATGAATTAATTCAATTTATTAAAGATGATAGAAAAGTAGAAGATTCTACAGTGTTTTGGGACAGCGATAGAGCAAGCCCATGGTATTGGCGAAAATTAGGGAATGTCGTAGAAATTACATCATACGCAATTTGGGCTCTTGCTCTTGATGATTACGTAACAAACTACGCAATTATCCAAAAAGCAGTTCGATATTTATTAAATCAACGTAATCGTTGGGGTTGGGGATCCACAGCAGATACTTCTGCCGCAATTAATTCGTTAACTTCAATTAAAGAGGTTATCCTTTCAGGGCAGTTCATAGATTTCAATGGAACCATTTCTATAAATATCAATGACAATAAAGTTCCACAATACATCTTAAACTTCACAGAATCTGGAAATCAACCCAATGAAATCTTACTAAACCTCCAAGATCATATAGATGAGAGTTACAATTCAATTAACATTACATTAAATGGTTCAGGGCAAATTTGTTATATTTATGAAACTGTGCAAATATTACGTTCCAATCCAAAAATAGAGGTACCAGACATCGTTGAAGTTTCTAAAGGAGAAAATTTTACTTTAACCGTAAAATTCTCTGAAATTGATGACAGAATGCCTATAATGGATGCTTCAATATCCATTGTTGATGTCCCAGTGATTTTACAGGATCCAAAAACAAGTTATACAATCATCGTATCAGAAATTACTAATGGAAGCCAGTTCAATTTTACATTGAATGCTCCAAATATCGATGGTGATTATTTAATAGAAGGGGTATCAGTCTTAGGTTTTATTCAATATACTCAGAAAAATTCTTCGAAATACCAACTATTTCAACAATCAGTAGGGCCTATAATTATTAAAGTGGGAAGTTACTCTAATTCACCCTATAGCTCATTTGAACAACCCGATATTTCTACAACGGAGACTTCTGATTCACTAACGCTTAATAAGCTAGTTTCAAAAAAAACATTTCTCCTCCCTGGGGAAGTCATAACAATAACACTTAATGTTTCAAATTATGAAGAAGCACGTCAATTTTATGTAATTGACGACACTATACCTACAGGGACTATATTTATAGAAGATTCTGTTAATATTTCGGGAGATTATGAAAACTCGGAGATTACTTATGATCTATATTCTTCCAGAATTCATTTTTTCTTTCCAATGCTAGCTACCGGTAATACTCTGATAACTTATCAACTTCAAATTAATAATGTTAAGAATTCTTATTCAGGAGAATGTACTCTTTGGGGCATGTATGATGATTTAAGTCTCTCAGTCAAATCCGTTGTATTAGAAAATATTCCAAGAAAGTATTATACTAATCTTTCAATTTATACAGATTTAATAGAACCTATTGTTTCAAATATAACTATTACCCAAAATCAAGATACTCCCGATAAGATCCTTCATGTTAATTTGAAAGCAAGTGATAATAATGGTATTGGCAAGATACGGATAATTTTTACTCAAACATCTGGATGGAGAGCACAAACTCTATATTCAACAAGCGATCAAGAACAATTTTCTATAATTATTACTGATATTAAAAACATAAATTCTGAAGCGGAAATATATTTAGAAGTTTCTGATGTATATGGAAATATCTTAACCACAACTTTAATGACAATAAAAATCTCAATTTATGAAATTATCCCTTACCTCGTCATCGGTGTAATAGTTGGTTTTTCGATAGGGATTGCAAGCATTTTTTCTATACTCATGAAATTTAAAGTACAGAAACGAATAAATCAGGATAAACTTATTACTAAAACCAGAGAGATTTCATTTGTAGATGAATCTGAAGAAGAAGGGGAAAAATAATTTTCATTTTGTGGAACATAAAAATAAAGTTAAGTTTAAAGATTATGTAGCCTTTATTCCGTCTTACTCTTAGAAAGAATTGCATGCATCCACCGTGGTAACAAAAATCCACCGTAAAATGCAAAAGCACTAATTATCAACAATACTCGTACAATAACTAACATTACAGATAATAGGGGAGTTGAGGGATCATCAAAAACAAGGCCTAGCATAATAGATCGTGCTGTTTTTTCAAGTACCGTCGCGATAGTAAATGTTATAAAAGCCACTCGAAGAAGTTTTCCTTTCAACCTGATTTCTTCACTTGGAGATTTGACTGATTTTTGAGTAAACTTTAGACCAGTTACCAACAGGATTATTGTTGATATCAACAAAAATACTGTTAAGAAAATACCATAGTCAGCACTAAATGGCCGGGATAGGTCAATAACTCCTATAAGATCAATATCGATAAAGAATAGGATGAAGAATATTACTTCAAAGATTACACTATATATTAATATTAATATAATTGCAAGTCTTTGTTCTTTTTTGCCAAGCATATCTGTAAATGCAATTATCCAACAAATTAGTGCGATTGGAACAAATACATTTTCAATTATAAAATATAATTCTTTTGAAAGGGATTCTTGAATTATAATATTCATCAAAAAACTAATAGAATCAGACATGAAAAGTGTTGCTAAACCAAGCCAGGTCAGTCCTATAAGAATATAAAGTCGTGATTTGAATTTTGGATATTTTGAGAGGATTGTAAGCCCAATAAACACAGATATTATAACAAAGGTTAAACTTAGACTTCCAAGTACGTAATCAACAACTTCTAACGCCATTTAATCATCAATTTCTAAATTTATTTTATGTTAAGTGTAATTAAGTTTTGCTTTTGAAATTTATAAATTTTTATTTTAATTGAACTGAATAAAATATCGAATTACATATTTAAATTATTGCGAATGAAATTAGGGTATGCGATTTAACGATAAAAAAACTTTTAAAGACGTTTGAAGGGATATACAAGAGAAGTAGAACCTGATGCTTTTTCACCTAATAATAAATATATTATTAGTGGTTCGAGCGACAGAGTATTAAAAATCTGGCAATTTTTACTAGTAAACTCTTAAATATGAAAATTTCATATTATTATTCAAGTTATTTGAGTCGATATAGAATTTGACAAAAAAATTAGATAATCTATTAATTATTGGCATATTTATATCTGCAGTTGGAATAATCTCTGCCATTTACACTATTTCAGCTGTAATAGTAAACTTCTTTTTAATCAACGTAGGAATTTTTCTTCGAGTTAAAGACCTGTTTTTTGACCTCGTTTTAATTCTATTAGGATTATTGCTAATAAGAAAGAAAAAAACCAAAGTACAATATCCAATAGAGCACTGATTTGATTAACGTATTAGAGACTTTTTTTCATTAACATAAAATAATATATATTAATATATATTTTAATTCTAGATGAAATTATAATAGAGAACTATAAAAAATAAATAATTATTAGTCATAACTTTTAAATTTTAGCTTATTTTATTCCAGATCTCTCTTTAACTGGACCTTATCAAGCATCAGAAGATAGAATTTTATCATATTATAATATTTTTAAAACCGCATTATTTGGTATACCATCTATTCTAACTTTAGGAGTATTTTTTATAATCTTAGGTAGAAAGAACGGTGAAGAGTTTAAAGTTTATATTCTTAAAGGAGGAATTTTTAATACGATTAGTCGTACTATCTCTGTTGTATATATATTACTTATTGAAATTATGTTTACAATATGGCTAATAGGGATTATTACTTCTGTAATTATTTCTTTTGGCGGACTTATATTAGCTATCCTTTTTTTCATTTCTCTTATACTTCATGGTCGAAAGTTTGATGATAAGTATTTAAAATATGCAGGGATTTTGTTTTTGCTTGATTTTATTGTTTTTCTCTTTATATCTTTTCTCAATCCTCTTATTTTATTCTAAATCTCAGAATCTCGTCATAAAAATATTTTTATGAGATTCTATACTTTACTCTGTAACTTTTTTAGGAGGGGGCACCATGGGGGAGGGAAAAATTAGAGAGAGAAAATGAAATTATTCAAATATGAAGAGAGAATTCTCTACAAAATTTATTGAGCAAAAATCTCATCGATCACTGTTCTGAGTGAGGGTGGCTTGTCGAGTTCCAACATCTCACTAGTTTTGACTGATTTATTTAATGCTTGCCAAATCTCCGAATTCTCTCTTATTACTTCGATAAAACGCGTTAACTTCTGCAGTGCGGGATAGGATTGTCCTTTAATAACATAACACGTTAGGAACGATTCAATTGGATTTATGAGTATGGTATTTTCACCAATTCGAATGCGATCAATAGATTTGGAAAAGATTTCACTACTGAAGGTATTAAACGCAGACATAAACGAGCTGAAAAGGTCGCTATAATCCCAATTTGACACAAAGGGATGATTAAAATATGTAGATCCGCTGTTATCCATAATAAGTAATAAGATAGGTTCCTCATCAATTAACTCAGGAGGTTGTATAGCACGTTTTCCCTGGATACGTTCTAAAACATCACTCGTAGATGCCAATTTTATCCGGTCTGATATGGGAGCTCCTTCTTTTCTAATTGTATCCCAAACATCTACTTGTTCAAGTAGTTTATCATGTTCGCTAGAAATCTTCGATGCCAAACGATTAAGACTTCGGAAATCAGCGATACGTTGTGCTTGTACCATAAGTTTCTTAGCATCCTCGATATTCATCTGAATTAACGCTAATTTTGCTTGTAACAGTTTAGTTTCAGCCAACCAATAATAATTGTGTGTTGTTTCAGCCATTTCTAAACTTCTTGTAATAAGTGGGGTTATTTCATCCAAAATTCTGACATCATCATACAGAGATAATTCTTCCAATAAAAGATCGCATAAATTACTAATACAGGAAATTAAAAAATTACCACTGGCGTGATTAATTAGCTCTTTGTATAATTTCTGGGCATCTGCACGATCGCCCATCCTTGTACTTGTCTTCATCATGTAGGCTTTTGATCCTAAATACCAGCTAGATATATCAATCTCTCCCTTTTCCTCTGTTTGATTATATAGGTCAGTTAAACGAGAAAAATATCGATTCGCTCTTGTACGAGATCCTTCCTCAATATATATCCTAATAAGTAAAGAGAGGGATTGAGCCATATATGGGATGAAACCCCATTTTTCGGAAAGTATCAAGCTGCGTTCAACACATTCTATTGCTAAACTTAACTCTCCAGTGGTCCTATACACTTTTCCCAAATAAATTAAATTTTGAATTAAGAGATCCATGGTGTTTAGTTCTTCTGCAAGTGCTACTGTTTGTTCTTGATGTTTTAAAGCCCGTCTTAATTCACTCTTCATATAATAAATTTGTGCTGAAGTTTGTAATACAATAAGTTTCTCTCGATTGGCGAGTTCTTTGATAGATAAACTTTGTTTACAGTATTGCAAAGCCTTATCATAATCCCCATTAAAGCGATATATTCTTGCAATCAAAGAATAATCTGCTGCGATTGCCACATTAAGGTTTTGTTCTTTATTGATCTCCAAACTCTTCGAAGCATACTCTATAGCTTTGGATTGATTACCTTGGGAAATTAATATCCATCCTAGTATGTAATAGGTTCTAGCAAGATCTAAATTATTCCCGATTTTTTCCTCATTAATTTGTTTCAGATTCATCTGGGCTAATTCTGCTGCTCCTTTAAGATTACCTTTAAAAAGAAGAATAAAAGATTTTAAGAAATTTAGTCCCAATTTTAGCATCTTCTTTAAAGTACTGTCAGCAAGAGATATCCATCTTCTTTCAGCATCCATTAGATTAGCATTTGCTGTATCCAGATCGCCTATAAACAAGATAGATGCTTTTCCCATAAGGGCTTCAACAGATTCATAAGTTAATCCTAAATTTTGGCTAATTTGAAATGTTAGCTCGGAAATTTTCACTTGCTTTTCAAATTGGTGATAATAACTATATATTTTTCCTTTTAGCAATAGCACTGAGAGTTGATCTTTGGGTGAGAGTGATTCGACCTTTTCAAGCTTTTCTATGATCTTAAATGCTTCATCTAATTTTGCTTGCTCTGTGAGGTCCCTTGCTTGTGCTAATTCTTTTGGAAGTGATCTAGTCATTATGTTACGATTCGCAGTTTATGGATTAAAATTGAGGAAGAATTGGTTCCTTAAAAGCCTTTTGTACCATAATTTCGATTTAAGATTTTTTTGTCTTTTCAACGAAATTTTCATTGAAATCAGACTCTGAATTTACCATTCCATTCAATTTTCATTTAATTTCAGTTCGAAGGATTTTTTGATCGAAATTTTTAATGTTTTAAAATAATTAGGTTATTCTATGAAGCATGATCGATTAAGGTCAATTCGAGTAACACCTGATAATGAAGCCTTTTTCTATGATTATATTAAAAATAACTTTGCTGAATACTTTTTTTTTCATGTTGATTATGCTCAATATCCGGAAAGTACTGAAATTTATATGGTGTTAGATAATGAAGAAAAAATAAAAGGAATGGTTTTAATCTGGCAAAATCGCAGAATCCAATTGAGAGGAACGGTCGTAGGTCTTGGATTTTTATTAAATGGAAAGAATTATAGTCCGATATCTATTACTGGATTTGATATCCATAAAAAATTGATCTCAAAATTCTTTCCAGATTATAAAAAAGAAATTGCGTTGTATCGTATGGGTTTAAAAAAAGGAGATCAAAAGGATTTTGAGAAATACAAATTCCAAATACTAAATGAATCTTATAGAGAAGAGATAGCTTCATTAATGAGTATTGCTGATCCTATTTACTGGGGTTCACGCAAGCCAGAGGACATCCTGATTGATGAAAATAATACTTGGTATGGTATAATGAAAGAGAAAGACTTGATTTGTATAATTAGTATACGGAAATATGAAAGTATAGGATATTTAACGATCGTTGGGACTCATCCAGATTACTGGAACCAAGGTTATGCTAGTTCACTAATCTCATCGACCTTAAAAGAATTATTTCGAGAAAAAAAACAATGTTTTATTATGGTAAGGGTCGCTAATGCTCCTGGTATCAATACATACAAGAAAATAGGATTTTTAATATGCAATACTCATTATTCTTATGAGAGACTGTAAACTTTATCTAAAATTTTCACCAAAATTTCCTTGAAATCAGATTCTAAATTTACCTTTCCATCGATTCAAATTTTTTGGATAAAATTAGAGACTTTTTTTCATTAACATAAAATAAGATATATTAATATATATTTTAATTCTAGATGAAATTATAATAGAGAACTATAAAAAATAAATAATTATTAGTCATAACTTTTAAATATATACTTTTATATATTATTGTGAGGATTAAAATAAAAAAGGAGGAGAAAAAACCAAAAAATGACGATAAAAGAGATTTATGAAATTCTAATTGGTTTAATAGGAATTTCTAGTTTGATAGCTCTGGGAGTTGTTTTATTGGTACTTATAGGTTTATTCGTTTAGGTTTCTTCTCATAATATACTTAATGTCGATAGAGCAACATCCTTTAATTTAAATTAAACTATCATTTCTACAATTAATAATCTTTTGACTACAAAATTAATTAACTAAGCAATCTTTACTCATATCAAAAAATTAAGTCCCAAATTAAACGGTCATGAATCATGCCAATAATAATAGTTGAAGGCCCCCCTCGTGATGTAGAAACTAAACGAAGGCTTGTTGAACAATTTACAACGATATTTAAAGAAATTTATGGATATCCCCAAGATTTTTCTCACATCTCAGTAATTATCAGGGAAAATAACCCTGAGAACATAGGGACAAATGGAAAACTATTAATAGATCAAAGAAATAAATAGAATTTTTATTTTTAAGCAATCCAATCATCAAATATCTGTAATTGAAAAAAATATCAATCGAATCATATTTCAATTTATAAAATTCAAAAAGTTTTTGTCTTATATTGCATTTAATCATTTCAATGGAATATCAGAAAGAAGCTAATTTTATTGTTGGAATCTTGGGGGAAAATTATCCCCAAAGAAAATTAATTGGGCAGGCTCTAGGTAGCCCTGATATGAGATCTGATATAGAGATTTTTGGAAGATTAGATTCCAATCTGGGTCAAGTATTTTGTGCGTTAACTCCGATTGATTATCCAGAAAAAATCAAGCCTTTATTACAGGTATTAAAAATATCAAAGATACACTTATTAGTTATCGACATTGAGGTTGGGTTAAATGCGGCAATTGGAGAAATCCTCGTAAGCATGGATATAATGCATAAATTATATAGCACTAAAGCTTTAGTTGTTATTGCAGGTATTAATTCGAAGACAGAGTGGAAATTACCAAATTTAAAGGCTAAAATCGAAGAGATCATTGCTACTACATCATTAAACAAGGTTGATATTATCGAATTACGTGAAAAAGAAGATTATATGAACCTCAAAAAGAAAATTGTTGAGATTGGAGAAGTTAGGGATAATAACATAGAAAATAATGAATATCTTAAAATAATAGTAGATCACTCGTTTCCTGTAAAAGGTATTGGAACCGTAATTTTAGGTATAATTGAACAAGGAAAGTTAATTTCTGGACAGATGGTTGAAATAACAGGGTACGAAGGCCCAACCAAAAAAGTTATTGTTAGAAGTATACAAAAACATGATAGAAATTTTAAGGAAGCATACAAAGGAGATCGGGTAGGTCTTAGTTTAAAAGGTAATATTACTCCCAGCGATATTAGTAGGGATAATATAATTGTTTCTCAAGGAATTTTTAAACAAAATAAAGAGATCAGGGCAAATGTCTATATAAGTCCTTTTTACAAACCCAAAAATGGAGTGATTCACCCTGGAAATGGATCCCAATTCCATGGAATTGTTGAAATTAAAAGTTCACCATTTAAATTTATTGAAGGGGAAGATTTAATCCCCGGTAAAAAAGGTATAGCTTTAATGAAATTTGATAAATATCTGGTACACGATGGAACTGGTCTTAAAGGAATAATTACAGAGATGACCAAATTTGAAGATAAATTAAGGATTGTTGGATGGTTTGAGCAATTACAAGAGAACTAATGATAAATTAATTTATTTCTCCTTAATTTAAAATAAAATAAAAATATTAGATTTTTAAAATTAAATTTTTCTTAGCTAGAAGTACAGCAATTCCAGCTTCAATCGCAATAGGAAGAATCCCAACAAGAACCATGGTGAGTAATGGATTATCTGCAAGGAATTGTTTATCAAAGAATTGTACGTACTGATCGAAAATAAAAGCTAATATGAATAGAAACAACATATTTCTTCCCATTTCACTTAATACTGGAATTTTAAATTTTAATTTTTCAAATCCATAAAATACGGCAATTAAAAAGCCTGAAGTAGCAATTGCAAATAAGGCAAGGGATGTTGTTGCATCATGGTGTTCTGCAGGTTGTATCCAATCAAAACAATAAAATACTAATATATACTTTCTTCTGTCATTTTTTTTCACTCTAAAAATTATTATTTAGATTTTTCTAGTTAGATTAAATATGTTATACAAGAAATTCAACCTCTGCAAATTTAAAATTTTCGTATCAATAATTAGGTATTAACCGTTCCCCCGACTGAGAGCATTCAGCTTAAAAAGCCTTCAAGCACCTTTTTTTATCATACACAAATGTATAAAAATAAACATATCCTCTTTTTAATTTGCAGTTGTTTTGAGGTGAAAAAATGCCAAAAATAGAAATAAAAATGGATATAGAAGCACCACCAAAAACCATTTATGATATTCTGATGAATGATAAGTTAGAATCTATTTGGAACTTAACGGTACATGAAAATTTAAACATTGGAGAAAAGATGTGGTCAGTAAAATCAACAGTAGGTGATCTCACATCAACCCGTGTTGAAGAAGTAGAAAATGAAAGAATCACTTTTGATATAGAGAGAACAATTTTCAAGAAATTAGGATACATAATGACTATCAAAGGTGACATTACCGAGGTATGTTGTTGGGGTGAATTTGATGATGAAAATAATAGATCCATTCTAGAAAAAGCAGGAGATATACTCCTTCGAAGTTTAAAAGTATTCACGGAATTTATCGAAGATGGTGGAACTCCAGAAAATTTTAACAAAAAGGAGTTAACCGTAATTTCTTAATTTTTTTTTTAATTATTTTTTTTTATATCAATTCCACAGGCAGAACATATTACCATGTCTTCACTAATCTTATTTCCGCAATTGTGGCAGTATTTCAGGTTAGCATTTCCAAAACGATCGACAGTAGTCGATATTAAACCTGATTGTGAAGGCTTTGCATAAGATTGAAGTAAAGAAAACAAATGAGAAAAAAGGCCATCATACCATGATCGTCTAAGTTTTTCAATTCTTACTATATTTCGTGCGAGAGCTACTGCGTCAACTCTTATTAATGTTTGTTTCCCTTCTAATTCATAAAAACTTACTCGAATTTTCTTTTTCCAATTAGGATCATGCCCTGTATTTGTCATCATTGTTCCTTGTCTAGCTTCGATAAAAGAAGGTGGTTGAGATGTTTTAATTTTTGCTTTATGTTGACTTTTAAGCCATTGCATTGTAACATCAAAAGCTTTCTGTATATCTATTTGAAGTTTTTCCTCAAAACTGACATTTCCCTTCATATTTAATAATACCTTTCAATTTTTTTGAGTAAATACATATCAAATTTAATGTTAAACCTAAATCGTAGTTCTCCTATCTTAACTTATAGAATAAAAATTAAATTAACTTAACTATTTTTCTTGATAATAATAAGATTGAACAAAATAGTGATTTGAAAGAACTACCCCATAGGAGTTTTGAGTCGAGGATTGATAAGATCCTAAGAAGAATTCCAGCAATCGGTAAGTTATTATCAAGTTTGTTTGGGCTTTTTGAAAATCTTATTCTTGAATTATTCCGGAAAATTGATGAAACATTTATTATTTATACAATGGGTTTTGTCAATAGATACATCTTAAAAGGACGATGGGGTGGTAAGGTGATTCCCCTAAATACAAATATCGATTTTGATACGAAATTTATATCCTCTCAAGAAGTTCTAAAGGTATTAGAACGCTCTAAGGTCACAGGGATAAGTGAATGTTATTGTAGAACTACTCAACGAAAACATAATGCCCCAAATTGCGATTATTCCTTATCTACATGCATACATCTTGGTTTTGGAAAATCATTATATGAAATTCCTTACAAATCATATAATTTAAAGAAAGTTCCAAAAAGTGAAATTGTAGAATTATTAGAAGAAAGTGATAGACGTGGATTAGTACACCAATTAATATATTTTCCAAATCCACAATTCTACTATATAATTTGTAATTGTTGCTCATGTTGTTGCGTTATTTTAAGTAAATTTCTTAAGAATGGCTCTCCACAGATGATTAAGAGTGATTTCATAGCTAAAACTGATGTGGATAAATGTAAATCATGCGGTAAATGCGCTAAATGGTGTTGTTTTAATGCAAGGATGATCCGAGCTAAAAAATTAAGTTTTGAAGCGTTAAGATGTTTTGGATGCGGAATTTGCATTTCAAAATGCCCTAATGATGCGATAACGTTAATAAGTAAAGAGATCTAGAAACTGTATTCTCAAACCTTATTAAGTAAAAAATATGGAAGAAAGGCTTAAAAAGGAGGAAATCAAAGGTAGTCTCTTTTCCTGAAAAGATATCTTTCGTACTTCCGCAACGTACCTTCAAAAAACACATCATTTTATATTTATCTTCTTTTTTCATTTATACGTTAAGTATTTTTAGTAATATATGGGTTAGGGGTTATAAAATGTTAATTTTAGGTATTTTTATAATAATTCTTCAGTTTATGGACATTATCACGACAAATTTAGGAATTAAGAGGGGTTGTCAAGAAGTAAATCCATTAGTAAGGGGATCATTAGAATCTGGTTTTCCCTTGTATTTAATTTTTATTAAAATAGGCTTAGCTACTCTAGTGACCTTTTTTTTATCATTAGGAATTGTGATATTAAATTGGATCTTTTTAGCACTTGATATATTTTTATTTATAGTTGTAATTAACAATATAATAAATATTAATATTCAAAAAAAGTGGAATAGGATATATAATACTGAATGTGGAAATTTAATGAAATTTAACCAAGTCTTTAAGGTGCGAGACTGGATTATTTTAACTAAAATTTCATAACTATTAATTGTAGTCCACTTTAATCTCTTTTGGTTAAGAGAATATTTTAAACTGAGTATTGTTGACGATCTTAAATGTTTTCTATTATTTTAAGCAAACATACTAAAATAAATATAAAAAATTATTTTTTAATTATATTCGGGTGGGTGGTTTTATCAAGTATGCCAAAAGAGCAGCTCCTAGTGACATAAAAGCCATAACGATAAATAGAATTAAATAACTTCCAAAAGCACTAACGAATAGGTTAACTCCAACCGCTCCTATAAAACCAGCAATTCCATAGGCAGTAAAGAGAACTCCATAATTAGAGCTAAAATTTTTGGATCCAAACAAATCGGTCGTAGCAGTAGGAAATAAACTGAAATTCCCTCCAAAACAGAAATAAATAGCACAAGTTATAACTAGGAAATAAATTTCATTTATGTTTGTCGTAAAATAGATAAAAAGTAAAATTGCTTGTGTTGTAAACATCAATAACATTGCTTTTTTATAAGTAATCAGATCTGCCATTTTACCCCACACTATTCTTCCTGCTCCATTGAACAGTGCTGCAAGACTCCCAATTAGTACAAAATCAGCTATTCCAATAACGTAGATAAAATTATCCCCGGCATCTATGGTTTTTGCAAAGGAGGCATACGAACCAATTACCATTAAACCTGAAATTGCACTTAATATAAAAGTCGCCCAGAGCATCCAAAACTGTGGCAATTTAATTGCTTGATTTCGTTCAAATTCTAATCCAGAAATTCCACTTTTTTCTGATGGAGCGGGTGGTGTCCAACCTTCTGGTTTCCAACCTTCAGGAGGATTACTTAGTGTAAGTGCCCCTCCAATAATTAGAAATAAAAATATAATACCCAAGATAATAAAAGTCATTGGAATATTTCTAGAGATTGAGGTTATAAAATTAGGATCTGTAGTTTCTAAGTTAGATGGGTTGGCAAGTGCTTTTATTACATAGTTAAATACAAATGATCCCGCACCAAATCCAGCAACAGCAATTCCATTTATGAATCCTTTTTTGTCTGGAAACCATTTACTCGCCGAAGCTATGGGGCTTACGTATCCGAATCCAATCCCAGCACCAAAAATAATACCGTACGTTATTAATAATCCTATGAAAGTAGTCATAAATGATGATAAAATAACTCCAATACCAATTAAAATTCCTCCGAGGATGGCAGTTTTCTTTGGTCCGACTTTTTGCTGTAATTGTCCAGCAAAAATCATGGTTACAGCAAAAGATAATAACCCTACACCAAAAACATAAACTGTTACTTCTCTTACCTCGTTTAAATACGGACTCACGAAAATAGTAAGGGTACCCCATGAGTAGATGGAGCCTAATGCTAATTGGATTAGTATAGCTCCTATAACAACAATCCAACGATTTCTAATTTTTTGTTCTTTAGACATTTTTTAAGCCTTATTAACTGTTTCTATGGTAAAGAAATAATTGAAAGATAAAAACGTTTTAGTAATAATTTAAAAATAGACGAGTTATTTCTTTTAATTTCTAACTGCCTATCAGTGGATTATTCTATACAATATTAGAATTTAGTTAGCGATTTCTGAGATGTATGTTAAGATAACACCAATGTTTATTTTATAAATCCAATCATCTTAAAACACTCAATCATCCATTCAACTAAAATTCTCATTAGCTTAGCATTCCAAATTTTTGAATTTGGCATGAATTTTTCACAATATTTTTCTGATATTTGCTCAAGAGAGAGATTTTCATTATACCATTGAATTATTGATTTCTTTGTATCATGGTAAAGAGGTTCCATTTCATCTAGAACTTGGTTAAAATGATCATCTTTCCATACTCCAAAATGGGCTATGGAGATTGAATTTAACTCATCTCTCATGCTTCTTAATTTATCAAAAGTTTTGAGGAGTTCTTGCTCATTAAAATCTTGGGGCATAGGTGGAGCAAAAAAAGCATCTTCATCTAATCTATCAATGATCGCATCACCAACGAAAATATTTTGATTTTTTCTGTCAAGAATGGCAATTGAATCCATAGTATGCCCAAAAAAGTTTGCAGCCTCTAATTCCAATCCATTTAATTCTATGATATCCCCCTCTTTTAGTGGAGTAACATCTTCTACGGGATATGTATTATAATTATAATATTCATTTGTTTTTTCAGGATGCTTTAAATTATAGGCGCCAGACTCTGATGCTAAAACCTCAATATTCGAATCGTTCATTAGCTGCTTAAATTTAGAAATTCCTTGTGCGTGGTCCCAATGGGTATGCGTTACCAATAACTTATGAATAGGGTACAATCCAAAATCTTTAAGTTTCTTAACCAATTTTCGAGCTTTAATAGCTTCACCTACATCAATCATCAGCCTTTCACCATTACTCTCAATTATGTAGACTGAAAGAAATCTTTGCAGGTTCATGGTCATACCGTCTAAGAGGTAAGAGTTATCATTAAATTTGCCTTCATTGTTTATATAAACTATGATGTTCACCTTTTTATCTTACAAAGTAAATTAGTTGTTTATATTGAAAATGAATTTAAAGAGATTTTGAAGAATTTGGTCTAAAATGTAACAACGAGATTATAATGCAAAGTATTAAATATTAACGATGTAATGGATTATGTAAACTATAGGAAAAGAAATATATATGAATTCTGAAGCAGATCAGTTAAGTAAAAGGATTAGTAAAAAGTACCTATTTGTAATAATTTTCACTGTAATAGCAATGATGGTGGCAATAATCACTACCTTCAGTATTCTCACCGCCTCAGGCGGAAGCGGAGGTTGAGGAGGATAAACAAGCTATTCACCTGTGTGGAACTATTTAAAAACATATACAATAGGATACATTATTGAAAAGAGTATGAAATGAAATTATTATGATAAAATTCCGGAATGAATGATTCCTGTAAATAAATGATAGTTACAGGATGACAACCTATGCGCAGGTTCCGTAATGTATTAGTTATAAGATATAACATAAAATTTTAAAACTTTGACTAATATAAATACTACTATGCCAGATGTAAAATTATTAGTGAATGATAAAGAAGTTCCGTTGAAAGATATTATGCAATCCATTTTGGCAAATATTATTGATGGATTTGTATCAGCCTTGAATGAAGTGCCTGAAGAAAGAAACTCTATAAGCATCAAAATTAAGTTATAGAATTACTATCTTCTAATCTATTATCTCCTGATTAATTAAATAAGAAAAAAAAAGAAAAAATTAATAATTGGTATTTAAATATTATTTAGTGGATTTTATATTTACCTAAAATTGGAAATAATCCAAAAACCAATTTCGGCACAAGTTTTTCAAAATTGTAAGAAAGAGTTTCATAAGAATTCAATTTTTATTCGAATCTTATTTAAGAAAACTTATTTAAAGGAATCTATCTTCATTGCAACTTGATATAGAAATCATTTTAGAAATCCATTAAAGATGAGTAATAAATGAGAAATAAGAGGCTATATCTAATTTTAATTTTTGTATTACTAATTCTTTTTACACAGGTTTATCTTGCTAAACATGTTATAGGTATAACAAAAGACGCAACAATAGCTACAATTGCAGATATGGATACATATGTTGATTCAGATTCCCCTACATCAAATTATGGTAGTGAAACTTCATTATGGGTGGATGATAGCTGTGAAGCGTATTTTCATTTTAATATCTCTGACAAACCAGAAAGTATTACAAAAGTGGAATTTATTTTTGCGGTTATCAGTAATGTATTTAGTGCCAAAAATATTACACTTTATTTAATTGAAGATAGTTGGGATGAAGATTCGACCGTATGGACGACTAAACCAACTAAAGGGGAAAAATTGATGTCAACAATAATAAATCAAAGGGGATACGTTAAATTTAATATTACTAGTTATATAGGGAGTAAAACAGAGATCTCTTTTTGCGTTACTGTCGATTCTTTTTTATCGATCCAATCGAAAGAGGTTGATTATGAACCTTATAATTCCCCTCAATTAAATTGGACATATACAGGAAATTTTGAAATTAATGTTATTAGTCCTCAAAGTTCTGATGAATGGAAAGCAAATGAGGATTACACAATAAGATGGACTACAACTGGTACAATTGAAAGAGTTATCGTTCAAATTTATAAAGGATCTTTATTGATAGATAATTTAACCCTGTATTATGCTCTTAATAATGGAGAGATTTCCTGGGGAATACCTTACGCTATGGAGGAAGGAAATGATTACAGAATAAAAATAACTGATTATGAGGATCCCAATGTATACGGTTTCAGCGAATATTTTTCTATTGTCTCACCATCAGCTTCATCATCCCCTTCTATTGGGGGTTATGATACAATATTTATAATTGCGATACTCGCTGTATTTGGAATACTCTTAATGATTAAGAAGAAAAATATGAATAGTTAAGGCATTTAGTTTTTCAATTAAAATTAAACTTCAAATATTTTCTTTTATTTTTATTATTTTCTTTAATAAGAATAATTTTGATAAAAGTGATTATTTTACTGAGAATCACAGGAATTTTCTCTGTTTGAACAATATTTAGTGAGAGTTAGTTCTGAGTTTTTTAATCGCTTGAGTAAAGAAATCCAAAATCACCACTCTCTCTAGTTAAATAAAAACTACTGGAAAAATCAAATATAATCCAAAATAAAAGAATGGAAGCACTCCCGTGAAAGACGTAATGAGATGAAAAATAAGAGTTGGATAAATTTTTTTTTCCTTTGTGAAAATGTAAGTTAAGATAAGATTTATCATAAAAATAAAGCATAAATTTAATAAAATTGGATATATTCTAAGACCTCCAATTGTTAGGATTGTAATCATAAAAAATAAGAAGTAAAAAAGGGAGGTTATGCAAGAATTTAGAAATAAAGAAACACGTTCATTGTATTTGGCCAGAAGAATCGGGTGTATTATTCCACGAAATAATATTTCAAACCAGATGGCAATAAGGCAGTATGTTAAAATTCCAAAAAGATCGAAATCAAAATATTTAATACTGGTTAATGAAAAAGTGAAGACAAGGAAAAAATAGAGCAAGATAGTGAGGCAAGCTCCGATGATTCCTGTCTTAATACCTTTTAATTTGGTAAATCGATTTTTTGATTCTATATAAGCATTTCCATAATCTTTTTTGATTAATCTATTCATAGTGATAAATGCAATAAATGTTGAAAGAATAATCAACCAAATGAAAATATACCTTAAATTCATGACATAACGTTTTAGAAGATTTAGAAAGATAGACTCCAAGCCAATTATAAAAATGTTAATAGACAATAATAGGAATATTGATGAACCAGGATGGTTCACAAGAAAACTTGACAAATTAGACTTTATCTGGGAATAATTATCTTCCTTGAATTTATTGTGAGTGTTTTTGCTTATTTTCTTTTCTTTTTTTTTCTTAGGACTTAATGTGGAAGAAAACATTCTCCTAAATGAAAAGTACAACACAAAATAGCAAAATAATAAGAACATAGTAAAAGTAAAGATAAGATATTCTAATCCCCGAAAAAATAAGATTACACTTACCGAAGTTATAAAAAAATAAAAGAGATATTCCGCTATATATATATAAGCCCATTTCATGGTTTTATTTTCAGGATTGACTTGGTTAAGAGTAAATCGATATTTTTTTCTCCCAAATAGGTACACATACATCTCAAACATTGATAAAAGAACAACCCAAGAAAAGGGTAATATAATAAATATAGTTAATAATAGTTCTAAAAAACCTGTTTCGAACATATAAATTAGGTATGGAGAAACAACTGAAATAGTTTGAATTATTGTAAAATATAAGAGTTTTGCTTTAGCTTGATTTTTAGATTTAATGGGTAGCGTGGCCAATACAGCCTCTTCACCTACTCCTATATTTACTAAGTTATATATTAACATACCACCAATAATGGGTTGAAATGCTAAAATTACATACAGATTATAAACGAAATCTTTATCCAAAGGAGTTTGACTTCTTAAAAGAGTAGAATTGAAGGTGTATGTAAAAACAAATGAAGTGATTATCGGAGTTATAGCTGATAGAAAAACTTTTAGATTTCTCGATGTAATAGAAAGATCCTTGAAGAAATGGGCGAAGACTGGTTTCCTTATCTTAATTTTAATCTGTACGTCTTTTTCGATTTGGTTTAATTTTTCATCAAGGTCATTTCCTTTAGTGGAACTTAATCTTGCTAAATCTTTCAATGCTTTTCTCGTTACACTGTAAGTAAATATTAGAAACAACCCAAAACCACAAAATATGCTTATCCAATAGTGAAAATGCAATTGATCTATAGTTGTCATAAAAGTAATAAAATAACTAGATGAGAAAGGGTAAGGAATAGTGCTCAATATAAGAATTAAAATTGCCGGATTTCTTTGGACCATCTGAAACCTAAATAAAGTATCAATGGAAGTTATTGCCCATTGTATGAAAAAAAGACTTACAAAAAAGATTATTAAGTAACCAAACGTATTTACCAACCTAACTATCATCGCTTTTCTTGAATTTAATTTATTAATGTTTAGAATTCTGTTCATCCGATTTCCGAATAAAATAAGCACGCTAAAAGATAATATAACATGTGTAATTGAAATCCCTAAACAAATTAATAATACAACAAAATTGAACGTTCCTATAAACATTACAATAGGAAATGCGAATATCATAACTATTATGGGTAGATCAAAATTTCGAAAAACGCTGTAAAGTTTTAACCTTGTTAACTTTTTATCAGAAAGTGGTAAAGTTTGCAACCATTCAAAGAGCGGGTTAGATAGGATTAAACTTACTTCAATCATTCCCATAAAAAATACGTTTAAAAGTTCTAAGGCAAAAAAGAATACAAGTAATAAACTACCTGCGAAAACTACTATACTTAGAGACACTCCTTCAGCGAGAATGCCTTGTTTCATTTCAGAATATGCCATTAGAGGGATTACAGGGAGGATTCCAAAAATAAGTGAATAAAAAATCTTGGTGATTAGTATTTTCAGTTTCTTTCTCTTCTGACTGTACTTAGCAAGGGCGAATTCTTTAGCACGAAAGAGTTCCTGAAGAATCATCTCTTGGTTTATATATCTTGCAAGCGTAAAAAAATTAGATTTACTCTCTTTCATGGTTCGCCTAATCCCCTTACCTACAATTAAATATTAAAATTGATCAAATTTATAAATAGAGTCAGATTTTTTTCAGTTTTGATTTACAATGTCATACTCAAAGGTATAACTAAAATGATATTAATTACAAAATTAAGAATTTGTATATAAACCTTCTTTGGCGAATTTCGAATCTATTTGAAATCCAAATAACAGTATTTCAGAAAGATTAAGATGAGTTTGAGTTTGTTCTTAATTTTTTAATTGCTTGAGTAAAGAAACCAAAATCACCAATTTCAGGCTCCATTTGGCGTTCTTTAATGAGGTTAAAATATTCTTCTACCTGGGTTAAGAGAATATTCTTAAATGAAGAGAATTGACTGACTTCCATAGAATTTTCTTCAATTTCTCTTCGATACAAGGAATAAAACATGTCCAACGATTTTTCGGCTTCTTCTCTAATATTATGTTTAATAAATTCTTTATCGAGAATTGCTACAAAAATTAAATTATACTTATAGACGATAACCATCTCAACATCTAAACCCTTGATGTTTATTTCCTCAATTTGCCCTAAATTATCTCCAAATAACCGCAATGCCCCGACGAACGAAGACAGTAGAACTGGATCGATTTTTGTATCCAAGATAAGGTCAAGAAGATACTCCCCAGTCTCTAAACAAATCACTATACCTTTAAGTAACTTATAATTGTCAACTGTCATAATAATGTCATTATACCTATGCAACAAAAGGTCATTTAGATTATAAAATTTTTTAAAAATTAATTAAATTTAGCTTTCACTCACAAAATTGAATCGAAATGAAAGATAATATTGCTAACATATAATGATATTGAATTGAACCTAGCTATGTTTAGAAGGTCTAAACTAATTTCATCAAAGTTACTATATTCTCTCTCTCTCTTTTATCCGTCTCCGAAAATCTTGAACATTCAGCTCAACTCTTTGCTGGCACCCCTCACGAATGTGACACACCCACATATGGTTTTCTAGTTGATATATTAGATCTTCTTCTCTACTACCACAAAAAGAACAATTTATAGGATGCTGGGAAGCTGAAAGAATTAAATTCTCTCTCTCTTTTAAGAGCTTTTTTAATTTCTCTCCCCTACCATCATAGCTGAGAGAGTCATCAGTTCTGATTTCCCCCATTCTTAGATTAATTTCTCTCTTCTTATCTTCAAACAACAAGAGAAGTAATGTCCTTAGCTCATATCTAACCTTTCTTAATCTAGAATTCTTAAGAGTTCTTATTTTTCGCATAACTCTCTGATTTTGCGGTGTCATTATTAATTTTAATGTGTTTATTATTTTTAATTATTAATAATTATAAGATTATTTAAAATATAAAGGGAAAAAAAATTTAGTGAATTACTTTAAATCTCAAAAGATCTTTTCATTAAATAAATGTGCCACCGGTTGACTAAATCCCTCTCATTATAAAGTCCTGAAAACATATTATTGTCCATAAGTCTCCAAAGTTGACCAGCAAAAACTTTGGCATCTTCAAAGAACCTTTCCTCAGCAATAGGGTGGAATTCTTCAAGGAATCCCTCATAAGGATTATATCCTGCTTTCAAATCGTCTCTAAACTTCTGAATCTTCTCGTTAATATCAAATAACTTCTCATCGAAACCCCCGAAATGTAAATGTCGACCAAAATAAATTTCCCAAGCCTCAAGCAAACTACTAGTATGTGAAAGACCATCATGTGTAAATGTGAATGTTAAGGTAGTTGGAAATATTTTCAAGAAATCTTGAAGAGTAACCCATTGCTTTACATTAGTTCCAGCATAATATAAAGAATTACGATTTTGTAACAAGTCTAAGTTTGAACTTGAACGTCCTTGTGAATCAGATTTAAGAATACCTGTTATCATCAATTCTCGTAGCTTTTGTTTAAGGATATTCTGCTGAGCTTGACTCATGGATTCATAAACTTTATGGATTCCAAATTGCTCTATAGTTGGAATTTGGTCATATAATGCTAAAGATAGTCTATTGCTAGTAAAATGATGCCGTGCGGATCTAAAAGCAGAATCACTTGCATCAAAAGCGGCATCTGGAATTGATATTCCCGATATTGGTTCAGTAGCAAAAAGCTCTAGAAGGCCTATAGTGGTCGAAAAAGCTCTATATAATGGCTCATTAAATCCAAAGGCATATCCAGATGAAGTTGGAGCAAACAATTTACTAAACCAAGTTTTATCAGCTGTATCGGATTTCATCCAGAAATCTATTGCATTTTGCTTATGTGTCTCAAACTCAAGCAATTTCTCTCTTGCTTCTAAATAAGCTAGTGATTTCTTTGTACTAATCCAAGAACTTGTAGGATCATTAATGATTGAGGAATAGCTTAATGGATTGGTAGGTGTTATAATTGATGATGATTCCTCAACTAGCCATTCGTCTAATTTACTCGCAAACTTAGCACTTTTCTGAGTATTAATTATGACTGAGTGAGTAATATGAGGATTATAAAAATCTCTTGGAATATTATAAATCTCACAAAACTCACCATATGATATGCTGTCTTTATCACTATGATAAACTGCTGCTGTCCACAAAGTTCTTATTGTATCAAGTTGTAAATCTCTTAATTCCTTTGTATGATAAGTGATACCGACAGAATCATAGCTGTTTATATGATGGCTTGAGATAAACTCATTCATTACATTTTCGGAGTGTTCTTTCAACTTCTTGAGGGTATTGGAATCAATATACGATCTTAACCCTACCTTCTCGAAATCAGAAAGTTCTAACAGAGAAATTCGATGAACAGCTCTATCAAAACTATCTATTGATCTCCAAGCAATTTTAGCGAAATAAACATCTCTCAAATAAATTTGAGGAGGTGTATAGATACCAAACAAAAGAAAACTTAAGTCTTTTTGCTTCTCAGTTAACTTTAAGATATCGGTATCTGGGCAATTAATAATTTGTAGTAAAAACTCTTTTTTATCGCCATCAGGAAAATCAGCTAATAAATTCTCAACCCTCCGTTGATTATCGATATGATAAAGTGCCTCATCCATTATATCCTCCACAAATGAATTGAAATAACCTAAAGATCTGGACTCAAATTCATTGATAATTCTATCCTTCAAACTTAACCATGTATCTCTCCAAGGAATATAACTTGATTTGTCAAAAGCTTCATATTCTCCGGTAAAACTAAAATGAAAAACTTTCTTGAATATACCTTTAGTAGGACTACTTAAAATGGGAGAGTCTCCGCTATTAACAAGAATTTTATCAACCATATTGACCGTCTTAAAAAGTTTAATATAGGAATTGCGAAGTTTTCCGTACAATGGATTGTTCTTAGAATATCCATATAATTCATTTTGCATATTAAAGAGATCATCTAATTGCTGGAAAATACTTCTTTTTATATCTTCATTATTAATGGAATTCTCCACAACCCACCAAACCTCTGCATAATAAGTATATAACGTATCTTCTGCAATGGTAAATCTGTTATTATTACCTTGCTTAAGATCCCTGATAAAATCTGCGATATGAGGTCTATAACTAGAAGTAGAAAGGAGCTCACTAATAACCTCATAATTATATCTTGAGATTATTTCATTATCAAGTAATATACTAGATAATTGGTCAATAAAGAACTTATAGTGAGCAGTATACGGGCTTTGTACTCCCTCCCGAGCAGATCCATCATATGGTCTATATCGTCTACTGTTATAAAAATTTTCTAAAGTTTCTATTTCTGAGGCCTCAAGAAAAGCAAGACAAGGTCGCTGATCCTTGGCTGGTTTTTCTAACTCTAGCTCTATTTTTTCCTCAATATTATGGACTTGATGCAACAATACAATTTCAAGATTGTGTTGATCCAAGGTCAACGGTCCTATACTAGGACCATAAGGAGCTCCTCCTCCAAGATGGGGTAGGATAACTATGTCATCTATAGGTTTAATAATAGTTTCAAGATCAATTTTTTTACCATTTACTAAAACACCAAACTTTCGTTCTATACCATCTAAGTTTAAATCACTAAGAAAATCTTTTATAGTCATTTCTTTATCAGGATGAAGAACTTCGTATTCGCCAACTTCAAGAAGTTCTGGCATTCTTCCAAGAGACTCTTTATTCTTACTAGTCTGTTCAATTCCTTGTGCAATAGTTTTTTGTTCAATCTCGTTGTAATCTTTCTTCATTTCGGATTGATAACTCAAATCTTCAAGTAAACTAACTTCGCTAAATTTATTTGTGAGTAGATCTCTCTGTATTGATTTTGAACTAGGATTGACAGTTGGAAATTCGATCGTAAGAGGTGGACTATCAACTTCCGTGGTAGTATCAGCTTTCTGTAGACTGTTAAAGAGATTATGAAGGGCTCCAGCATCTATTTCCGATGGTTTTTTCATTTGTTTATCCAAATTCTTGCCTGAAAAGAGGTTCATAGTCCCGAAGTCTTGAGTGAGTTCTACTTTTCTTTTTGCATGAGCTATGGTCTTTGCTTCTCCGTAGACTTTTGGCGCGATACCTACCGTCCCTTGAAGCATGGTATTAAATCCTAAAAGCGTAAAGAAGGATGATCCTCCGAAAAAGAGGGATGATGTCATCATAGCAAGGCCCTTGAACATGCCAGCATTGAAAAACTTTTGCCATGTCTTCGTCTCCATCCGTTTTTGCTGTTCATTCTGTATTTTTTGTTCCATATCTAGTTTTATCTGGGTTTTTATTTCACTCGCCAATTTGGTATTTCCTGTGATTCGAGCATTGAGAAGCGAAAGCTTGGTTTTAAAGTTGGCTTTAGGCGTGGCTTGTCCTAATGCAAGTTGTCCTAATGCTCCTCCTACTTCTCTTGCTGAAGTTCCGAGAGCAGATACCCAGTATCCGAGGGCTTCTGTACCTCCTGCAAGGTCAACTAAATTTTCGGCTATTGCTTCAATAAACCCGTCCTTGATAATTTCTTCCAAAACTTCTTTTATAGGTGCGATGATAAGAGATATAAACATCTTGCTTAATCCTGCAACTTGTTTGGCCAAAAGCTTAGATACTAATTCTGAGCCGGCTTTAGAGGCAAGCTTACCGACAACAGCAGTCGCTGCAAGCGAACCGAAATATGCAAGAGGGACGCTAATGAGAGTAGACCAGAAGGTTAATGTCTCGGTGTATGCAATTTCAGAGATCATATTAGCTGAAACCTCTGCATATGTGTACTGATTGAAATAATCCATTATCGCATAAGTCGTGGCTTGAGCAAGAGCTAAACTGCTTGTCTCTGTTGTATTATCAGGAATAAATCTGTCGAACAGAATGTGGACGTTATAATGAATAGTCGTGGTGAGTAAATTTGCTTGCTGTAGTACTGTTTCAAATTCTAAATAACTTTCAGAAATGATTTCTTCTAGGGATTTTGTAAAGTAGAGGGATCCATCTTCTATTATGTAGTATGATTCATCGATAATGATATCTTTGAACAAATAATTTATGGTTAAGCCTTTTTGTTTCATAACATCGATGGAAATACTTTGGATTGGATATTCAAATTGTTTGTTGCTTATCGGAATCTTAGCTTTAAATCCGGCTTGTTGTTCTATAGAGGTCAATTTGTAAGAGTCTATCCCTTTCGTGTTATTATAATCTTTACATTGAGAAGTAATAACTAAATGGCCTAGATTAGGTTGTATATCGTTATATCTTTCTTCGCTGAGTACAATAGGTTTGTAAAGCACGGATAATGGTAATGTCAAGCTATGAGTGGTGCTGTTAACGAATTGATATTCTGGTCTTCCATCAAGATTAATGGGGATAATTGCGTCAAATTGGTTGTTAGATGCCTCTTTCACCTTCATCTCAAGATAACCTAGCGTGTTGGCAAAATTTTGGCTGTAAGGATGGAAGATATTTTCAGTGTTTTTATATACATAATTCGAGTGTTGGTTATATGATTGCAATTCGCTGGTGAGTAGTAAGAAGTCAAGGTTCAAATCGTCGAAATCAAGGGCGGTAAATGAATCGGGGTCTGAATCGCCCATGTGCTTGAAATTTTCCCAGAGTAGCGCCAAGAAACCGTCGAAGGCACCATTCATACGAGCATAATTAGGGGAGCTTATTTCAATCTTTAAATAATTATTGTGCTAATTTATTTATTAATTATTAGACCAATTCAAATTTTCAGTTTCTTCAATAAATTTAAAAAGTAAACCGATTCCTACAATTTTAAATTAAAAAATAAAAAAGAATTGCATTAAAAACTGATTTTTGTAGAATAAATGATATAATTTACAAATAAATTCTATTGATCGAAAATTCCGATATTACGACAACTGTCCTGTTATAACTCCTACTATTGAGTTCTTACAGGATCTAACCAGCAAGGATATCTAAAGGGAGTCAGAAGGTTTAATAAATTTTCTTAGAAAGTTAATTAAAATTATACTTCCATTAATTCCTCAGCATATTTTATAAATAACATTGTTAAGTATATTATATGTTCAGCATCAGGCTTACCAATTTTAATATCATCTGTAGAATATTTTGATGTTTTTTTTAAATCTTCTAAATGTAATCCTAATGATGCTACCTCATTAAAGGATACATTTTTAAATCTTTTATAAGTCCTACCCCATCTTTCCTCATAAATAAAATTGTTTTTTCCATATTTTACTTTTAATGTACTATCCAATAAAGTACCTATTTCTCGACAATTAGCATAAACACCTTCATAATCCCATTTACTGAAACAACCTCTAGCTTTTTCCATGTATTCCCATGCTTCTTTTATTATTTGTTTTCCTTTAGGAACTTCAATAATAAAAAATTCGCCAATATCTAATATTGGGGCAAAAATATTAATCCAATCAGAAGATGAGATTCTTATTTTTTCTCTTAATAACTGTTTTTTAACGGATAAGAATATATTTCCACCATTTCCAGATAATAACCAACTCGAGTAATCATTGGAATTAAAATCTGGATTATAAGTATATGTCATAATACTTGCCTTTTTTGAACCAATAAGGAAATCTGGTAAATTGAAAGTCTTAGGATTTGTAAAGGTAACTCCACATATCTGTGCATTACTCTCCAAATACTTAATAATAATATCTATGTTTAAAAAAACATTTTTTTCACTATTTTTAATCCTACTTTCATTGATGTAATTTATAACATTTTTACCTAAATGAGAAATTAGAACTGTGTTGTAAGAATCCTCCTTAAACTCTCTGTCTTTATAACTCCCTCTAGCGCCTATATCTTCACTTTCTATAGTGTTATTTGGGGAATATTGATGTAATTCAGCTAATATTTTATTATCTTCTGATTTTAAAAATCCAGAAACCTCTATAATAGCATTTTGATTTTTTTGACGATTAATTTCAATTTCTAATAAGATCCCCGATGGAAATATATCTTCATAAGGTTTTACCTCGATATTCTTTATTTGCATACTTCTTAATTCTCTTTAATAATTTAAAAGTTAAAAACGAGGCCTTCTTTTGCCTCCTTTATTATATGGTTTATATTGTCAAGTAAAAATAAATTTTTACTTTTTAGAGATTTTTTGAAAAAAAGAGTTATCAATAAGGTAAAGTAATATTCATATTGTCATTTAATCATCCCGAATGAGATATTTTATACCTTCAGCAACAAGAAAGTTGAGATTGAGGTTACCAAATTATGATTTACTTAAAGGAATATCTTTATAATAAGGAAATTAAATCGACGATTGAGAAAGAGTAATTGTACTTTTCTTTTACGAGTTTCGGGACATCTGACATTAAAAGCACTGCTAAAGCAAAACATTTAAAATTCTTTTTTGCAGACGTTTTATCGAATTTATAGAGATACCCGTTGATATCTCTAAACATTTTTTATATGGACAGCAAGTTGTTTAACTTCTTGATTACAAAATGGGCATTTCATTCTACAATTTAACTAATTCATTTCTTACATTTCAATATTACGCTCAATTACTTAGAAAATTTAGAAAATTTTCAGTTTGTAATGTGGTTTATTAGATTATATTTCTTATTTTATCATTATGACATACCAAAGATTTATAACAGCAGAATCTGTAACTGAAGGACATCCTGATAAAATATGTGATCAAATTTCCGATGCCATTTTAGATGCGATTTTAGAGAGAGAACCAGATGCTCGTGTCGCTTGTAAGGCTTTTGTAACAACTGGACTTGTGTTAATTGGGGGAGAAATTTCTGTTAAAAAGGGAGTGAATATTGATTATAATAAAGTAATAAGAGAGACGATCAAAAATCCTCTAGAATAAAGAGAATTAAGTGTTGCGACTCACTGAAAGACTAAAGCATAATTTTAAATATTAATTGTATATAATGGAGATTATAAAAATTTGGAAAAAATAATTTTTAATCAATTATGAATCAAGTAAATGAAAAGATTATAGAAATTTTAGAAAAGATTAAGAAAAAAATTAAAAATCTTTGTGATAAACTTAGTAAATTAGATAAAGAATCTCTCAAATCCCAATTAAATCAAATCATTGAATATATTAATGAGCAGGAAAATATTGCTAATGTAATATCAACCCTTGAAAAAGAATTAGACCAAACTAAAAAAAATTACGAATTAAACTTGATATTTTCTGTAATTCCCATAGATTCCATAGAAGAGAAATTCACAATTAATAACGAGATGAAAAAATTTCTAGAGCAAAATATTCCAACGGATTCTCAAGGAAGACCAATCTTTGATCGTGAATTAATGGAAGTAAATGAATATTTTGTTCATCAATGTAATAGAAAATATGAAGGTGGGAGTATAATAATTAATATTAGAGGGTTTTTAATTTATGGTCTTCATTTTAATCCCTATAATAAAGAATTATTTAATGAAAGTTCAGAATTGGTTTATCATTTGCAATTATATGAAATAACAGATTATTTTTTAGGTTTTCTGAAGTTCATAAATAAATTTTTTCATAAAGTTGATTATAACGGTGATATACAAATTTCTATAAAAATCGAGGGATTATCAAAATGGCAATATCTTCATGGAGAGCCCGAAAAGCCTCTAAAATGCATGAGAGAGATAAGCGGGGTTGTGACGGGCAGATTTAATGTCAAGAATATTTTAGAAAATGAAAAATCCATATTAATAGATATAATTGGTCCCATTCTAAATTGTTATAATCAACCCAGAGAGAAAATAACTATTTATTATCAAAAAATTCGGAAGGTTTAACTTTTTAGAAAACAGTTAGATTATCAAAAATTCCCATAATAAGCAAAATTTTGAGTTAACTATTATGTTCATTGAAGATGAACATAATTAATTCAATGGGAATATCATCGACCCGATGATATCTTTTTACTTCTTCTTTTTAGGCTTTTTCTTGGGAATAAGCTTTCCTTTCTGAAATAATTTCACTTTTGGCTGATATGTATTTCTATATTCTTTTGCTGGTTTTGTGAATCCTGCCTTACTTTCCACTTCTTTTATACCCTTTTCAGTTATCAATTTCTTGAGTTCTGGTTTTGTTACTGGAGTTTTCCTATTCTTAACCTCACCTTTAACGTTCCCTCTTCGATAATCTTCTTTTCCTGCACCCCCAATATGCCTTCCTTTATGTGCTGTTGCTTTTGCTTTTTCATAGGCAGTAGCTTTTTTCATTATTGCTCTTTTCTTTTCTGTACCTTTCTTAAATTTCTTTGCTATAAAAGCCACCTTTTATTTTTCATGATGAAAGTCACTCTTATAAATCCTGAGTGGTTAAAGGATTTTTATAATTTTTTTTCACTTTTTTTACTTCCTGATATATGATATAGTATGATGGATATAGGGCATGTATAGGAGGGTGCATATCCAATATACCATATAGGGAAGAGAAAAAAACAAAAAAATAGATTAGGGATAAATATTTATATGTAATAATAAATCCTTATATTTTAAGGATATTTAATTTAAATTAAAAAATATTATTAAAAATAACATATTTAAAAAATTATTATCAGGTTATCCCAAAACTGATTTTACAAATAGTGCTAAGACTTTTTAATTAATGTATTAGAGATTAAATATTAATAAATAGAGATCGCTAATTTATTAACTCTCTTTTATTTAATAATATCCAAATTTAATCAATTTAACTCATCTTACGAATAAATAACTTTAATGATATTTCATCCAAAAGAGAATCAAAATCTAATATTTTATCTTTTAAATCTTTGAAAATTAATTGAAAATCTCCTACAGCTATTTCAACTTTATCATTTAAAGATTCTTTTCTTTTTGATAAATCTCTTAGCATTTTGTTTGAATTTTCAATGTATGATTCGAAATCTTTTTGACTAATAACTTTTTTCATCAATAAATTTATATCTTCAGTTATTTTTTTAAATCTCTCTCCTTGATATAGAATTCTATTCATCGTAAACATTGATCGAACCTCTATGTAATCCCTAAATGTTTTATTATGGTTTATCATTATATTTTTTAGCGTTTTCAAGGCATTGATTAGAGATAAAATAATTTCTTTATTCATTCTCATCTCTTTTTTGTTCTTTTTTGAATAAAAATTTAGTAACCTAGGTTCTGATATATAGAGAAGGGGAAAGAAATATGAGCAATTATTTTAAAATCAGGGAGAGATTAAACTCAATAGAATTTAATAGAGGGTGAAATCCAATGTTAACTCATATTATCTTTGAATAAATTTCCCTTTCTACACTTTCTATATAAATTCGAATATTAAAGTTTTTACACTTTTGTGGATATGACTCAATAAATTGCAATTTTATTCTTCTTAGTATATTTACTAAGATTATGGAAAAATCAAACTTAACTAATTTTTGTTTTCAGGATGGCCATATTTTTTTTAGATTTGAATTTACTTAAAAATTCCTAATGAAATTATTTGAAATACCTTATAATTTAATTTACATTTAAATTAGATTCATAGAACATTTATATATCATATATCATGTATATAAATTAAATGAATGAACAGAAATATATGTTAACTCTGATTTAATGGAAGAGTTTAAATAATTGAATTAATTTATGAAGAATAAAATATCTTTTTAATAAAATCAAAAAGAGGAAAAAAATGAATAAAATATGGAAATTACGATGGATAATTTGCTTTATATTGACAATTATGACATTAATTATTGTTATATTCTCCATCTTTAATCTTTTCCTACTCTTGATCGTTCCTGTAATCTGGACACCTTCCTTTTTTATTCTTGAGATGATGGTTATACCAAGACTTAAGGAAATTGAAGAGGAGGAGAAGGAAAAAGAATCTAAGATTAAAAAATATGATCCTATAAAAAGGGTTATAGAATTGCTTGAAAATTATGAAAATATTAAGAATACTGATATAACTGAAAAGAAATACATAAGTGAGTTGTTAATATTATTCGAAAAGCTAACATTAATAGGATTTGGAGTAACAGAGCCTAATATGTTTGAGGATGAGAATTATCGGATTCTTATCACACCTTCAAGGAAAAAGCGATTTAATATCAAAGATCAAAATAACAACAAAATGTATTATTCTAAAAAGTATGAACAAGAACAAAATAGTAATGTATTATATGCTTTTATAAATTATTTGAAAGATGAATTAAGTAAATGGATTAAATACTAAAAAGCATAATAAAATCAAAAAGTATAGTATAATCCTAATTTTGATCCCTTAAAAATAAGAAAAATTTTTAAACTGATGTATTTAAAGATATAATTCCCTACCGGGGACCAAGAGTCAGTGAACATTAAAGAGCAATTTCTCGAGTATACGGATGAGTTGGAGGAAATATTAAAGAAAGCTAATAAATAAGGGGAAGTGGAAATTTAAGGGATGCCTGAAAAAGAGTTTGATAATAGTTTTTTGAAGATTTAGCTCTAAACTGAATTTATTTAATTAAATTCAGTAATTATAACATTTTGTTGGGCAGCCCACCACACCCAGACTTGTAGCACAAAGATGTGAGCAATTCCAAGGTTCTCTCGCCATGCTTGAGTATAAGACATATGCTCATGACAGTTCATAACATATTTCTTACTATCTTGCTCCCAAATATTCTTTAAGAAGATTTTACCGCAATAATTTATAATTTTTTCTTCAGCAAAACATCGTGGACTTATTTTCGCGTTCAAGAACAAGTAAAATCAATTGAAATACAGAGATTATGTAAATTTCTTAAATAACTTTTAATATATTTCTTCTTCTAACCTAATAAATTGAAATTTATTTACGATATTTAGTAGGGTTATGATAGAAATTTAAAGAAAGAGTGATTTAAAGAAGGAAAGATATGTAATTAAAAAAATTTTATCAGTAATTTGAGTTTTATAATAACAGATTATGAAACCGTTTTCCTCTAGTCTTTCTCAAATATTTTTAGAAATCCTCAAGGGATAACATACGAATTTCTTTCTCATTAGGATAAATATCTTCTTCATCTATTTTAGTATAATCTGTATGCCCTGCGATAATAAAGTGATTCGCCATTATATTTTGCTTGGATTAAAGTGCTACATGCTATATTTACAAATAGACCCATTCTATTGCTTCTACGCAATACTAGTATAAAAAAGTACAGATAGGTCGTTTTGGATGGTCTCAAGATAACTTTTAACTTAACTAAAGTTATCGTATCAACAATATTAAGAGATAGATTGAAAGATACCGGTTCAAAATATAGTACCACACACACTTACGTTTCTAAAGATGATGTTGAGATAATTGTCGAACTCAGAAAGAAAAATATTTCCTTAGATATTATTCATGGAAAGTTAAATCTACCAAGGGCCCTTATCTCCTCAATTTTAAAAAATGAGTTAGGAAATAAATACAAA
Source organism: Promethearchaeota archaeon (assembly GCA_019057775.1). The sequence continues at coordinate 52,267 of JAHLWT010000140.1, read as the reverse complement.
CAATATTATGCAAAGAATATTGTACAGCGCCCATTTAGTATAATTTATAATAAGATCATTTCAGAAATCCAACCGAAAAGATCAGTCATAGTGTAGATGATTGTTATAGTTTCCATCATGAGATTTACAATAAAGTAAAAAAATGCACTGAGTATAGAAATTCTTCAAAGTTAGCCCCTATTGCAATATACTTTTATTTGAAATCGAGAAACGTATTTGTCACTACTACAGATTTTATTAATGCTGCTGACCTGACTCGGGAAAACTTTCGAAAGGGAATTAAGACTATTCACCCACTTTGTGGAAAGTTTACTAATAATAACCATAAGGCTATTATTTATTCATTAATAGAGAAAATTCAAGAAAAGTTTGATCTTACTGACGCGTTTGGTAATATATCAAGAGGTTTTTTCAATAAATTTGGTCCTTTACTCATGAATACAAAACCAGAGATTACTGCGGGAGTACTTTGTATACTCTCTCTTCTAAATTTAAAGATTCATTCGGTAACTATCTTGACAATCTGTAAAACTTTAGGATTTCAAATGAGTGCCGCTTTATATCAGGTAAAGAACAAAATCTTGAAAAGAATAGGAATTAAAGGGTTTCAAGGCTTTAAAAAAACACCTCAACTAATAGAGCCATTGCTTCAAGAGATACCTTATCAAGTTTCTTATTAAAAAGTACAAAGATTAGGGAACTATTTAAAGTAAAAACTCGGCTGTTACTATTCACCTGATTCTCCATTCTTCGCCATAATTTGAACCTTCAAGGTTTGTATAACATACTTGAATGTCATGATTTAATTTGAGCTCTCCCTTTTTTTATTGAATTTAGCCTTTTTTTTCCAATAATATTGATCCAAGTTTGGTTGACTTACTTTTCTTCGTCGTATTGGCTGAACTCTGTTTACTCCGCTGTAGGACGTTATCCACCAAGTAATAGGAAATTTAGGTCGTTTTTTCCATAATTCTTTCTTAAGTTTTCTGTGTTTCTCCTGAGCTTTATTGATTTTTACTTGTGTTTTTATTTGCTTTTCTAATCTTTTACTTCTCTTTTTTTAATTTTTTTAACTCATAAACTTGAATCTATAAATACGTTTTTAAATCCATTATTTTTATTAAATTTTCAAATTTAGATAAAAAAAGATAGATTTTATGAATCTAAGAACTCCATTGATCAATTGGCTCAAAATAATTCTGGATGCTTAAGCTTCTACCTAAAAATGAACAACTATAAGAAATTAAATATAAGTATAAAATTGCCAAAGAGGCTGCTTTTCCTTTTAGTAAAAAATGGTTTTCTTCTTCTTCACTGTTAGACTTTATTAATAATCCCTTTTTTACTAATACTCCCTCATTTATAACGCAAATCAAATAAATCAAACCAGTTTTGATTTTTTATCTCATCAATAAGTGTATTCCATGAAGCACCATAATATGAAATTACAATATTTAAAGGACGATTAATTACTGGGCCTGACGAAATAATAGCACCTACCATAAGTTCAAGATTTCTTACTTTTGCTAATTGATTTCCAGCTTGATTTAATTTTTGGCGAGTTAGGTTAGATTTAATTTCAATTACAGCGAAAACACCTTCGGCTAAAAAAGCATCTCTTTTTCCAAAACTTAATTTTGGGGCATCTTCTCTTACAATAATAGTATCTAATTTTAAATCTTCTAACAATTGTTAGAAGATTTAAACTCAATTACACCATTGAGTATTATGACATGTATAATCTAACCGGTGAGGCGAATAATGTTATCGTGACCATCGAGGAAGGCTTAATACCCGACGACCCAGGCACTGGTGGGAGTGGCGAAGAGGAGGGAGGGAGTCCAAACATTTCTTTTGGATATTACTATACAATACCCTTTTTATTCGGCACCATACTTTTAGCACTTATGACAAGAAGAAGAAGCCACACCAAATCCAAATAATCTTTTTTTATTTTTTTAACTTTTTTTTATCTCTTTTTTTCATTTTAGTTAACATCTCAATATTTTTATTACATTTTATAACAGTCTACTCTCACTTCCACAAATTACTAAACACGTCCATCATATTCATTTAAATAATCCCGCATCATCCTCAACTACAATAAATTTTTCTAAAAATGATCAGGTATTACAATTTTAAGGATGAAGAGAATCAGTTTCACGATTTTAGTAAACTACATTTAAACATTATAACTTAAAAATTAGATATACTTATAACAAAGATTTAAAATAAGAATTAAGCAATTTAACCAATATTTCTTGTTGTTCCTTCAATATCTCCCCCTCAACTATATCAGTACATTCTTCTGCGAACTCCATCAAAAAATCTCTAAACATTTCGTTTTTAGCCACTTTATTTGGTCGCCCTACATCAGAAGTACGTTCACTATCCACAATTTTTTGTATTCGATTTTTCAACACCCGCAATCCCACAGTCACCAACTCTTCACGCTTTCCAACACCACTTTTAGTCAACTTATATTCTTGTCTGTCATCACCCGCCCGTTCCAATTTTTCCTTCAACCTGACCTCAATCAATCCCTCTTTTTTTAATTTCCGAAGTTTTGCATTCAAAGTTCCAGACTTAATCTCAGAAAAATGTCCCCTGATCTCACTGGAAGTAATAAAACGATCCACGGACAGAAATAAGAATAACTTCAATATTTCAAAAATTCCAAATTTAGTCATAATACTCATTAATTATCACAACATCTTCATTTTTCAAATTGTCATCACTATAACAATTAGTTGTTAACCTATTTATAATTAGTTGTTAAATGAATAGCGAATAGTTGTCATTATTTTGATGACTTTAATTAACCTCTAAAACTTATTTTACAACAAAAGAAAATCAAAGAAAATTAATGATTCTCAACTCCCCTCACAATTTAAAGCTTCTACCGACTAATCATTTTATTATGTCAAATAATATACTTGAAGGCAACCAAAAAGATTTATACGAGAATATGAAGTTAAAGAGGCTTTATAATAAATCGGATAACCAAAAAAATTGCGATTTTAGTAAAGGAGAATGCCCCCAATGTAAGAAAGGCCTTCTCAACGTTTCTTTAGATCACAGCTTCGAAATTGAAATCCAAAGAAATATACTTGGAATACAAAAAGACTTTCAAGACTTCGCTTTTGATGTCATTGAATGTGATAAATGCAGTTTCATCAAAATTACCCAAGTCTATCAATTATAATTTACTTTTATTTATTTTTTCTATTTTCTTTTTAATCTTACCCCTAATTTTACAAAATGTTTAAACCTTCTACACTTTCAGTACTATTCTTTTGATGAATTATTCATATCACAAGAAGTTCACTTGAAATAAAAAGTTCTCAGGACAATTTCAAAAAATTTTCAATTCACCTGTCTAAATTTTATTCTATTTTTAGATCTTATGTTGGGAATAGAAGCAATAAGGAAGTCTGAAAGTTCCATTTCCACTTCGCAAAAATATATAACTCTGCTCTATTCAGTAAATTGAGAAATTTTATACCCCCATTAATTTAAATAACGGATCTGATTATTAACCCTAACCAAAATTCAAAGTTTTATGTAATAGAGAAATGACTATAATAAAAGAGTTCAATCAAAGGATGATTAAGGCATTTCTACGAAAAGATTTGCATACTTTAGAGAATCTCTCCCAAACGATTCTAAGCCTTCTTAATAGACCGTACACGCTAAAACCATTTCTTACCAAAACAGAACAGAAGAACTTAAACGCTCTCTTCGAAAAAATCGCAGTCTACATCGTCACCTTAACCGTAAGGAGCAAAAACGTACCATCTCAATTACACATTAGGAGGAAGGGAATACATCATGGTTGAATCGACTCAACAGATTAATGAAGTATTTGGAGATACTCTTTCCCCAACACGCTTTATTAAGAAAATTAAACCATTTAATGAGGAACATTTTATGTTCACTGCGGCAAACTTCTACGGATCTAAGTATCGAAAGAACAGGCTTTCTCAAATGGGTATTCACGACTATGTAGACCATGCAGGAACATTGATGCTTGATTCAGGAGGCTACCAGCTCATTAATAAGAATCTTCCTTTTACATTAGAGGAGACTATTGAGATTTATCGCCTCGCCAAGTTTAGAAAAGACGATTTCAGCATCGCACTAGATTTCTGTCCCCTGCCCAATGAATTACCTCAAACTCGCCTACAAAAAATCAAAAACTCCAATGATAATTTCGTCAAAATGAGAAATTTAGCTCCTGAACTTGCCCCTCAGATCATTCACGTACTTCATGGCTGGACAATGAAAGAACTCCGAACATCATTAAATCCAATAGGAGATAATGAGAGACTTTTAGCATTCGGATTTGATTAAAATTAATTTAGGTTAATAAAACCTTCCAACATCTAATTTTATAATAGATATAATATCTGCAAAATAAGAAGGTGTTATTTATTTTCTCACAAAAGAGTAAAAAAAAGTAAGTTATTTTTCTAAAATATTTCTGATATTATTGACAATTTCTTTAAAAGCTTTCGCTGAACTGCTCTCTGGATACTTTAGAATAAAAGGTAATCCTTGATCTCCTTGTTGGCTTACTTCGATTTCAAAAGGAATTTTACCCAATAATTGAATATTAAAATCTTTTGATGCTCTTTCAGCTCCACCAGGGGGAAAAAGATCGATATATTCATTACAATGAGGACAATTAAAACCAGACATATTTTCAATTATACCTAAGATTTTCCTATCCATCACCATTGCCATCTTTATGGTTTTCCTTGCATCCATTAATGCTACTTCCTGCGGAGTAGAAACAATGATAACATTTTCATCTGGAATCAACTGCAATAAATCTAATGTCTCATCAGAAGTTCCCGGGGGTAAATCACAAATCAGATAATCTAGTTCTCCCCAAATGGCATCTCCTAAAAATTGCCTAACGGCACTCATCTTCATCGGACCTCTCCAAATTACAGGGTCATCTGGATTAAGTGTAAGAAATGCCATACTCATGACTTTAAGTTGTAAGGGTCCATCTATAGGGTGAAATTTTTTTGCTTCAGTATCAACTCTTGGTTTCAACTCTGGATTAACTCCAAGCATTTTTATAACATTCGGACCGGTAATATCAACATCTAATATTCCTACTCGCAAGCCGATACTAACTAAACTCATAGCAAGATTGATAGCTACAGTTGTTTTGCCAACACCTCCTTTACCGGAGATTATTACAATTTTATGCTTAATCTTCTCCATGTTGTCCTTAATATTTTTAGTTCCTTGGTCTAACATCATTTCTTTTAAATCTATATCTGGAATCTCTTCTTCTGGCATCTTATTATGTCACTTTAATTTAAATTAATAATTTTAATAGTTTTCTTAATTATAAGAAACTTAGGACGAGCTTTAATATTTTTGTTAATAATTTATGAAAGGATCTAATGTTTCGATTATAAATTAAATACATCTTAGAGATAAATTATAATAAATAATCTAAAGAAATTAATAACCATCAAATATTATTCATTACTGGAAGAAGTAGTAAAAATAAAGCTTATGGTGTTTCAATATTCCAGTAAATAATTTTATGGATCTCTACAAATTTTTACCTAAAACAAATTGTAAGAAGTGTGGAAAACCAACTTGTATGGCATTTGCTTTAGATTTATTACAAGGAAAAGTAAAAGTGGATGATTGCCCACCTCTTTTAGAACCCAAGTACAAAACTAAATATGACAAATTAAAGGAATTATTAGGTTCTGAAGAGGGTAAAGAAAAAGAGTTAAAAATAGATGTGGATAATGATTTATGTGATGGTTGTGGAATTTGTGTGACTTCATGCCCTGTGAATCCACGATATTGCCCACCCTCCTTAAGTGGTAAAGCTCCCGATTATCCTCCTGATCCTCATCAACTATTTCAAATAAAAAACGGAAAATGTGAGTTATTAAATCTTAAATATTGTAGACGGTTAGAAGGAGAAGGGCAAGCAAGAGAGTGTCGTGTTTGTGAATCTTACTGCCCGAGAGATGCCGTTAAAATTGATTATATTTAGAACTAAGATTATTATTAGAGTAGATAAACATGAAACGAGTGCCATGTTCAGGATGTTCTTTACTTTGCGATGATATTTTAGTAAAGAGTGATGGTATTTTTATCGATGATGTAATAGGGGCATGTTTAAAAGGTAGTGAAAGATTTAAACAAGTAACGAGTAAAAATCGACTATTAAATCCATTAGTTCGTGAAAATGACGAGTTAATTAAAACATCATACGAGCAAGCTTTAGATAAAGCTACAAATTTAATCAAAAATTCTAAGAAACCATTATTGTATGGTTTTTCAACCGTAAGTTGTGAGGCTCAATTAAAAGGAATTGAATTGGCAAGAGAGATTGATGGTTTTATTGATTCTAATTCTATTATTTGTCATGGGGAAGTTCTTAATCAAGTAAAAAAAACAGGAATTACTCTTACAACAATTTCAGAGGTAATAAATAATTCTGACCTATTAATATTCTGGGGTGCGAATGTAGCAGAATCAATACCTCGATTATTGAATAAAACTTTATTTTCACGTGGTAAGTTTAGAATGACTGGGCGCGAGATTAAAACTCTTATTTTAATAGATCCTATAAAAACAGCATCATTTAATGTTATGGGCGTACGAGATGTTGCGCTCCGAATAGAACCAGGAAAAGACATCGAACTCATTCATGTGTTAAAAGAGGAGTGTTGTGTTGCAAATAGTTTTCCAAAAGAAGGTGTTGCTGGGATTGATACAGATGATATGAAAAGATTGTTACTACATTTAACTGGGGCTGAGAACGGAGTTATTTTCATTGGGCAAGGACTTTTAAGGTCTAAGGGAGGAATTAATGTTGTGCATGAATTGCTAGAGTTAGTCCAGTTAATTAATGTAAAGCAGCAAAAAGGGCGAATCTCAATTATTCTGATTGGAGGACACTATAATATGTTGGGATTTGATCATGTAGCGTTATCAATTTGTGGAGATTCCCATAGTTTACAGTTCTTGAATCATCAAAAGATCGAATCTTCTGAATCTATTACGACAAAAATAGAAAATGATGATTTTGATTGTTCAATAATAGTTGGAACAGACCCTATTTCTCACCTACCTAAGCAATTAAGTAAAAAATTATTAGCTAAGCCATTAATTTTAATAGATAATAAAAAATCAGCAACCTCTTATATTGCTGACATAGTTTTACCGACAGCCATAACAGGAATTGAAAGTAGTGGTTTGGCATATCGATTAGATAACGTTCCAATAGAATTGCAAAAAATCATTAATCCTCCAAATAATCTCCCTTCTGATGAGGAGTTACTAAATAAAATACTAAAAAAGATAATACAGGACTGATATTAGGGGAAAAAAATGGAATTGATACTTAACACTATTAGAATGGTTGATTATGATCAAGCAAGAGAATATGCGTTGGGAGATGAAAATTCACTTAAAGAAAAATTAGCGCTTGGATTGGTAAATCCAGAAGATTACAAGAAACTAAACTTAACTCCAAGTTTGAATGTAGAACTATCGAATAAATATGGGCAAGTAATAATCAAAGCTAAGCAAGATGAGAATGTACCTCCAGGATTTATTTTATTACCCGTCTCAATCTGGGCGAATCAGATTACTGGCTATGAAAATGGCGAACTCATTTTCAAAAATATACAAGTTAATATGAGTGTAAGTAATGAGCCTATAAAAGGTGTTCACGAGATAATAAATTCCATTAAAACTAGATAAGGAAGATCGATCCTAAGATATGAAAAAGCTAATAATAAAAAATGGACTCGTATTTGATCCTCTTAATCAAATTGAAGGGGAAATAAAAGACATACTTGTTGAGTCTGGGAAAATTGTTGAAAAGTTTACAAATGAAAATGATATCACGGAAATAGGTGCAAGTGGAAAAACTGTTATTCCAGGAGCTATAGACATGCACACTCATGTAGCATCTCAACAAGTAAACTGGGCAAGATTATTAGGAGCCAATGATAAACAATTTAAGGAAGAATGGCAAGGTTTAACATTAGAAAAAATTGCGAAAGATTATATCTCAATGGGCTATACGTTCATTCTTGAAGCTAATGTATTTCCCTCCTTGGCAAAACAAACGGTCTTTAATTTTAAACAATTGCCAGTACTTGATAAGGCAATGTTACTAAACATTAGTAATTTATGGCCCTTAGAATTAGAATTCCAGAAGGGCAAAATTAAAGAATTATCAATTTTTCTTTCTGATCTTCTCACAAAAACCTACGGATTTGGAGTGAAAGTTTACAATCCTTTTGAAAATGTAGCATGGAATTTTAAAGAATTAAGAGATGATATATCTAAACCAGGAAGGTTGTATAATTTTTCATCACTAGATGTATATGAAAATATTGTAAAGTGTGTTGAAACTCTTGGTTTGCCACATTCCACTCATGCTCATATTGAAGGCTATGAAAATGAGATTGGAAATCGAAATCTAATCACTCTATTGGAAAAGATTGCGTCTTTAAATTTAAAATCTCCTCAAGAATCAAAATTGGATACAAAGCGCACTCAAATATTCCACATAGCGCATGCTAATGCATATAATAATGACGGTAAAAATGAGAACCTAATAAATCTTTTGAATGAAAACCAAGATTTTGATGTGGATGTTGCCTTCGTAGGGTTCAATCCAATAAATCCACTAATAACATCAGATAGAAGATTAATAAGCACCTTGTTAACGGAAAGTATCCTTGAAAATCCATATAAATTAATAAGCTCTGCGGTTGAATTTGAGGGTGATTCATTTGTATCTCTTCGATGTTTTGATAAGAATAATTTCAACCATTGTGTTCTTTGGGGAAATGCTTTAGATTTAGCATTAAAGATCAACAATAAATTTCAAATAAGTCTTTCACTTAATTTTCCAAACTACGCGAACATTACGGATATTCCTGAAATCGCAACTTGGTTATTCAGTAAACAGGCTCGTGAAGATTTCATGAAAGGTCTCAATTCTGAATTTTTAAGAAATCATCCTCTATGTAGTAACGAGAAATCATTATCATTTTCTGAATTCGTTACCATTACAAGAGCAAGTCCTGCAAAATCTCTTGGATTAAGGGATATTAAAGGGAACCTCGGTGTCGGTGCTGATGCCGATATAAATATCTTAGATATCAATATTGAAGCCGAGAATATTTCAAGAAGGTGTGAACCAATAAAGAACGCCTTAGAAAATGTGGAATATGTAATAAAAGCGGGAAATATCGCGAAAAAGCAGAATAAAATTGATTTAACAATAAATGGTTCAATTTTCTGGTCCAGTGGTACTCCGGAAACTGAAGGTCAGGAATTAATTCTATCACGAAAAAAGGATTTTTATCAAAAATATTCCTCGATGTTTTATGATTCATATAATGTGTCAGTAGATTCCCAGATTTTGAGAAGAATAGAGTAACTTATTCTCAAACAAATTAATTTTGATATTCATTTATTTCACTGTTTGTAAAGATAAATAAAACAGGGATAGAAGCTATAAATAATAATCAAACCATTGGATTTAATTACAAAACTTAATCCTAATGCTTTATTATGCTAAATTTTAATAAAGTATTGAATATGTTAGAAAAAGTTAAAAAACATAGATATCGGGACGATCTATATGCGAATATAGTTCTCAAAAGTGGTCAAGATATTAATCGTAAGGAAAGGGACATCATAAATGATATCTTACTAATTGAATTAAACCAGCCATTTAATTTCTGAAATTTTTTTTATAATCTACTTCTTAATAAAGACTAAAAAACTTTCTTGAATGAGCTTAATCTCCATGTTAAATTATGACGTCAACTAAAGAATAATTTATTATCCCTTCATTCACTTAAAGTTATATAAATTCTTTAGTTTAAATTTAGGTTTATAGAATATAAGGGATACTTATATGCCAAAATTACCGTTAGAAGGAATAATAGTTATTGATTTTGCTACGCTTATCGCAGCTCCTATGATTGGGTCGTTCTTAGCTGATTTTGGGGCTGAAGTTATTAAGGTGGAGAAACCAAAAACTGGGGATCCTCGAAGAGGTACTCATATTATTGGAAAAAATAAAAACGCTTCTTGGCTGATTGGAGGGAGAAATAAAAAAACTATAACTCTTGATCTTCATAAAGAAGAAGGCCAAGAAATTGCTAAGAAATTGTGTGAGAAAGCTGATGCTGTTCTTTTTAATTTTCGCCCTGGAGTGATGGAAAAATGGAATCTTGGAGCTGATGTTCTCCATAAAATAAATCCAGAATTGATAATTTGCTTAGTAACTGGATATGGTCAGACAGGTCCATATAAGCATAAGGGAGGTTTTGATCGAACCATTAGTGCTTTTGCTGGAATAACCTATACATCTGGGTATCCAGAACACCCTCCTGTGCGAACAAGATATCCTTTAATAGATTACTTAACAGGCTATCTTGGAGCTTTTTCAATAATGATGGCATTATATAATAGGGATGTTAATCATAACGGAGGAGAAGTTATTGATTTAAGCTTGGCGGAAGCTGCTTTCATCGCTACTGGCGGAAGTCTCCCTACCTATTCTGTTATGGGAAGAATTGAAGAAAGAACTGGTAATCGCATACTTTTTTTTGTTCCGGCTGAAAATTTTGAAACTAAAGAAGGAAAAATTATCACTTTAAATGCCGGGATCGAGAAATTATGGAGACAGTTAGTAAAAGCTATGGATCGAGAAGATTTACTTACTAATCAAAAGTTTAATACTTATCTGGCACGTATAAAAAATCAAGATGAGCTCTATGAAATCATTGGCGATTGGGTAAGAAAAAAAACAGTAGAGGAAGTTATACAAATACTTGATGATGCGGGAGTACCTTGTGAAAAACTCAATACTATAGCTGATTTAGCCGTTGATCCTCATTTGCGAGAACGGGAATCAGTATTAGAAATTGAAGATCCAATGTTAGGCAAAGTTTTAATACCGGGAATAGTGCCAAAATTGAAAAATTTTCCAGGAAGTATTAGATTTTTAGGGCCTGGTTTGGGTGAGTATAATCAAGAAATTTATGGAGAATTTCTCGGGTTAAGTGAAGAAGAAATTAAGAATTTAGAAGAGAATGAAGTCATTTAAGAAACGGAAGTCGGAATTCAAGATTAAATAATAATCTAGTAATCTTAATTGTTTAAAACCAGAAAATTCCAGTAATCATAAAATATTTTTTAAGAAGAAGTAAAAAATTCTTTTTCTAATATGAATTTTTAAGTTTATATTTACAAATTAATAAAACTTAATAAAAAACATGTCGTAGGTTCTAATATCCAATTAATATAAAATAGATATTTGTTAACTTATAAAAAAGTGAATATTTGAATGAATGATGTAAGAAAAAAACTTTGGGAACCTTCTGAGGAATGGATAAAGAATGCAGAAGTCACTCGGTTTATCGAATATGTAAATAAGAAATATGGTCAAACTATTAAAGGAGGTAAAGACTTATATAAATGGTCTGTAGAAAGTATACCTGAATTCTGGGCAGCCATGTGGGATTTTGGAGAAATAGTCTACTCTAAAAAATATGACAAAGTGGTTGAGGATTTAAATGTTTTTCCAGGAACCAAGTGGTTTGTTGGTAGTCGTCTCAATTTTGCTGAAAACCTATTGCGTTATAATGACGATAAATTAGCCTTTATCTTCCAAGGGGAAACAAAAGTATCGAAACAAATCACATATGCTGAATTAAACAGAACTGTTGCACGTCTAGCTAAATCACTCAAAGAAATGGGTGTTAAAATTGGGGATAGAGTAGTTTCATATATTCCAAATTTAATTGAAACCCCGATTGCAATGCTTGCAACTACTGCTATAGGGGCAACATGGGCTTCTTGCGGAGCAGAATTACAATCAAGTGCGGTAATAGATCGATTTGGTCAAATTGAACCAAAAGTACTGTTTACTGTTGATGGTTATCATTATAGAGGGAAGATTTTTGAAATAGAGAAAAATATTAGAGAAGTTTTAGAAGCAATTCCTTCTATAGAAAAAGTCGTGGTTGTATCCTATATATCCGATGATAAACCCAACATAGAGAATATACCTAAAGCAGTTCATTGGGATGATTTCCTTTCCAAAGAAGAAAATCCTGAACTGAAGTTTGAACAATTGCAGTTTGATCATCCGGTTTATGTGATGTTTTCTTCTGGCACTACAGGAGCTCCAAAATGTATGTGTCAGGGAGCCGGGGGAGTACTCATAAATCACTTAAAAGAACTTATCTTGGCAACAGATCTAAAGCGATCTGATGTTATTACTTATATTACAGCCCCAAGCTGGATGATGTGGAACTGGCTTATCAGTGCCTTAGCTGTGGGTGCCACTATCTTTCTTTATGATGGAAATCCTCTATTTCCAGATCCATTAAGGTTTTTTGCATTGATAGAAAAACATAAAATTACTATATTTGGTACAAGTGCAGCATATATCCACTATTTAATGAGAATTGATGCTAAACCAGCTGAAAAATATAATTTAAGCTCTTTAAGAGAAATATCACAAACTGCTTCTACACTTTCTCCTGAGGGTTTTGAATATGTATATAGAGAAATTAAAGAGGACCTCTTTTTCAATTCAATAAGTGGAGGAACGGATATTAATGGCTGTTTTGCTGGAGCAATACCTATTCTTCCTGTCTATTCTGGTGAATTACAAGGTCGTGCGTTAGCGATGAAGATAGAATCATATTCTGGTAAAGCAGAGCCCATTGAAGACGAACAAGCTGAACTTGTATGTGAAGCACCTGCACCTTCAATGCCAGTTTATTTTTGGGGTGATGATGAGAATATGACTAAATATAAAGCTGCTTATTTTGATTATTATAAGGACGTTGGCAAAAATGTATGGAGACACGGAGATTATATAGTTATTCATAGTGATACTGGGGGAATTACATTCTGGGGCCGTTCAGATGCAGTATTAAAACCAAGTGGAGTAAGAATCGGAACTGCTGAAATTTATAATGTTATTGAACAACTACCAGAAATTGCAGACTCCTTGGTAATCGGACAAAAATGGGAGGGCGATATCCGAATAGTAATGTTCATATTATTAAATGAAGGATATGAGCTAAATGATGATTTAAAAGTGAAAATAAAGCAAACCCTACGAGAAAAGACCTCTCCAAGACATGTACCTAAATTAATCTTTCAAGCTCCCCCAGATGGGATTCCTTACACTTTCAGTAATAAGAAAGTTGAAATTGCGGTAACAAAAATCATCCATGGCATGCCAGTCGCCAATCGTGGTGCTTTAAGGAATCCAAATTCTTTAGATTTCTACATTGAGATGAAGAATAAACTTCAATAAGTTAAATTCCTCTTTATTTTTATTTTTTTTTTTATACAGTATCTAATAAATAGATACAACGATATACACTCACTTTTAATATTAAAAATTTAATTGGAATAAAAAATTTAGATTTATTAACACAATTTTAATCAAATTATAAAAAAGTACTATCAAAATTGAATAAAAAATGTTTCAAGAGAAAATTATCAACGATCAGATTCTGGAAAAAATGTCATTGGAAAATGTTTTCAAAATCTTTAATGATAATGTTTTTCCAATGTTAAATGATGAAGAAAGAGAGTATTGCCTCAAACTCCAAGAATTCTGCATAGAATTAAACCCAAAAATAGATAAATCGAAGGATGTTTATGAATTATTTCTGGAACTTGGAAAAAATGGGTATATTCAACGCATAAATCAATGGAGAGACTTTAATCCAGTTGGAATGAAAAAAGAAATATTATTAGGTACTCATCTATCTATTCTCGATCCTCAATTAGAACTAGCTCGTTTAGCAAGTGGAATTTTATGTGGAAACCCTACTTTCCATTATTATATGCATGGAGGAAAATCGGATATACCTCAAAAAATACAAGATGAGTTATTAACTGGACAAAAAATTGGTTGTATAGGTATAACAGAGCCTGAAAGAGGTTCAGATGCTGTAAATATGACAACTAAATGCACAAAAACAGATGATGGTGTTATTTATAACGGAGAAAAGGTGTATACAACAAACGGTCCAAAAGCAGACTATTTCTGTTGTTATGGTGTTTATGATGAATTAAATCCTAGAGATACTATGGTACAAAGTATCATTGCTCGTGAGTTTGGAGTCAAGACTGAACGCTTGAGAATTAATTCTGTGCCTCGAGTCCATATTTCTCATACTATACTTGATAACATCAATGTACCCAAAGATTATATACTCGCAGATGATGGGTTAGGATACAGAAGACTTTTTGAAGGTTTGGTTCCAGAAAGGCTTTCGATTATGGGAAGTGGGATTGGAATATGCTGGGCAGGATTGATATATGGCATCATTTATACTAATTTAAGGAAACAGTTTGGAAAACCCGTCATTAGATTTCAAGGAGTTGGATATAGTTTAGCAGATTTATTAGCAAAAGCTAGTGCAGCTACTTCCTTGGCGTTACAAGCAGCCTCGGTTTATGATGAGAAAATTCTGTTTTCCGAACAACCATCTAAAGAAGCTGAGAAATGGGTCGCGGGCATATCTTCTCAAGGAAAGTACTATGTAGCAAAACTTACACATGAGATATGTTATGAAGTTCAGCAACAAATGGGTGGTGTTTCCGTTACAAATAAGCCCGTTGAAGTGGCTATTTAGACGAAAGATAACACCCCCGTTGATGAGTTAATGGATATAAGTAAAATTGAAGAAGTAATTGGTGGAGCAAGAAACATCCAATTACTTTTGATCCAATCGCAGATACAGAGATACCTAAAACTTCTATAATAGTATCTCTTTTTTTTTTATTTTCTTATTTTTATTCTGTATTATTCATATAGAAGTAATTGTGTTCAGAAGGAAATCCATAATTTTTGACCAACAAGTTTAAATTTTAGGAATCTTCATTTAGAATAATTTCAATTAATATCTAACAACTTTTTATAACACAATATTACGATGTGAAAAGCAATGAGGAAGAAAGATCTGTCCCATTTAGTTTTGATTGTAGTAATCGTTTATACACTCGCGATAGTAGGTGGTCTTATAATACTTATTGGTTTCCCTGATATTGTAAATGATTACATAAGCCTTATTCCCTTTATTGTTGCAATCCCCGCTGCCCTATTAACTTCAGGATTTCAAAGAAGATCAAGTTATACAAAAGCACTGCAAAGAATTTGGCCAAGAGTAGTGAAATCAGGTAGATTAGCTATAGAGTATACATATCTTAAAACCCCCAATCGCGAACAGTTTAGTCAAGTCATTCTTTCATTAGCGTCATCAATAGATCACCTTCGAATGTTATTTAAAAACATTGGAGGGTTCTACCCTGTAGAAAGTATAAAATCTATTTATGAGGAATTTGATAGGGTAAGAGATTCGATGAAATTTGAAAGTCCAGAAGGAGCAAGAAATAGAATTTCAGGATTATGGCACCAAGCCCGAGATGCAATTTTAGAGGAATTTGATCGTGTAGTGCCAAATAAGTATGACGCCCCTGATTTTATTAAGTAATTAACCAAGGATATTGAATTTAAATCAATACTCATAATTTTTTTTTATATTTTTATTTCTTTACTCTGTTTGTTAAATGTTATGTTATATATTCACATATTGTTAGAAAAAAGATAATAAAGACTTACATTAGGAATTAGGAATTAGTCAGCGATATAAATGGCACGAAAACTAAAAACATATATATTATCTCTGGTAAAACAATTTAAATATAAACAATTAACGCCAGAGGAAGCCATTAATAAATATATTAAGCCAGGAGATCGTGTTTTTATTGATTCTGGATACTCTGAACCATTAGATCTGACTCAAAAACTTATTGAGCTTAGTCCTACACTTCCTGACGTAGAATTAATTCATTTTAGTAGCCTGTCAAATCTTGATTATTATAAAACAGCTTCATATAATTAATATAAATAATTACCCCTCAATAACAAGAAGCATAGAACATGGAGTATTAGATTTTAACTTCGATATTTCAAAAAACCCATAAGTCTAAGTAAACCTTTTAAAAATTTTAGAAATTTAATCCTTTGAAATAGTTTCTTGGGTATCTCTTTCATTTATTTTTTTTATAATAGATTCATAAAAAAGTTAGACAAATTGGTATACATAAATTTTTTCTTATAAAATAAATCATACTAAAAAGTAAAAAATTAAATATATATCATTAATTGAATAGTTCGCATAAGGAGAATTCTATGCATTTGAAAACTAAAAAATAATTGAGATGGTAATCGAAGTGTTATTTATATCATACTGGGAATTAAATCCGGATTTTGATCCCTCAGAATTGGCTGAAATTGCGCAAAAACTCATTAGTAAAAAGCTCTTCCCTGCTGAGGGAGTTAATCAAATAGGTTTTTATATTAGTACATCCGATTATTGGGGAATTACTATAGAAGAAGCCGAGAATGAGGAACAGATGGCAAAAGGTTCAATGATCTGGAGACTTGCTAAACCAGGTTATATTAAGGTTATGAAAACAACTCCAGCTATGGATGCTACAAAAAAGAATCCCTTAATAATGAAAATGAAAAAACAAATAGAAGATTAACTTTGAAATTAATTTTTAAAAAAAAATAAAATTTTTTTTTTTTTTCTAAAACTGTTTTTACATTAAACGGTCAAAATGAAAAAAAACCCATTGGTATATAACTAGAATTAGATTTTCAGGTTCACAAAACCTGTATGTATTAGTTTCTTTATTTGTATTTATCTAATTTTGAGGTTTTATACGCTGTAATTACCAATTTTGTATCTTCCTCATGCAAATAAAAAACTCTTAAAAGGTAATTTTTAAATCTTTTTTGGGCTATGAAATTTCCAAATTTATCTTGAGATAGTTTATCAGGTGAGTTTAGAGTAGAAAAAACTTCATTTTTGGTTATTTTTCGTAATCTTATTTGTTTTAGAGCATGTTTTGTTAATTTAATTACCACTGAATAATCACAGGTATTATTTCATCAACATCCATTTTAATAATTTCGTTAAGATTTATTTTTCGCTCTGTATAATTCAAAATCTCAATTCCAATAATGTCCTCATTCTCTCCATAATCAACTATGATTCCATCGTTGATCTCCTCAGAATCTTTTACTTTATCGTGAGAGAATTGAAGATGCAATGCATCTGCAACTTTATCAAAGGAAACTTGCATATTAATTTAATAGAAACAATACTTATTAAAAATTTTATGTGTATCATATAAAAACCTATATAAAATCTTTTTCCATTTCATGAATTATGCTAACTAATTGGCATTGAAATGTCATAATGCCTTAAGATATATTTATAAAAGAAAATTTTAATAGAAACTCAAGAAAAATTCTATTTTAATAATGTAATCCTTTAAAATGTTGGACAGTAGTATACAAATTCTTTCCCCCCGTTCTAAGATAATTCATGGCTTCTTCAATACCTTCAATCGTTAAATTAAACATTGGGATAATGCTTGAAATTATTTTACGAGTCCAAGGTGCCCATTCCGGTCTTATTAGTTCTGGGTTTAACCACACCACATTATTTTTGAAATGATTTTCCACTTCTTTGATGTAGTAAATTCCGGGAAGTTCGTTCCTATGATAGTAATAGATTGAGCCATATTTTTCTGTAAGCTCCCATGAAGCCATTGCCGAATCACCGACTATAACGACTTTATATTTACTATCATATTTTTGTAAAAAATCAGCAAATTCTATTGATTCTTGCGGATTTCGCTGAGCATTAAAATACAACGATTCATAAAGACAGTTATGGAAATAGTAAAATTTAAAATCTTTCCAATGGGACATGTTATTTGCTGCCGAAAAGAGAAGATTTACTAAATGGGCATAAGGGGTCATACTCCCTCCTACATCCATTAAAAGTAAGAGTTTTACATTGTTTTTCCTGCGTTTATCAAATACTAATTCAATATCTCCGCAGTTTTTAGCAGTTTTATCGATTGTTTTATCTAAATCTAATTCATCTTGTTTGCCAATTTCTTCTAATTTTTTAAGTCGTTTCAGTGCCACTTTTATTTGTCTCGTATCGAGAACGATATCCTTTCTGTAATCTCTAAATATCCGTTTTTGAGCGATTTGAACAGCCATTCGAGCACCCGAAGAGCCACCGATTCTCATCCCCATCGGATTTTGTCCGCCATGACCAAATGGAGAGGTTCCTTGAGTCCCGATCCAATGGTCTCCTCCATTATGTGCTTCATCCTGTTTTTCCAATAATTCTTCGAAACGTTTCTGCATGTCTTCAAGATCAAAAAATTGACTCAACATCT
Organism: Promethearchaeota archaeon; assembly: GCA_019057775.1. The sequence continues at coordinate 33,940 of JAHLWT010000140.1, read as the reverse complement.
CCTGAAATGAACCTTCCATTTGAGAAGGATCAAAATTTTTTTCCAACCACTTTAAGATTTCATCTTTAATTTCATTTGGAGCCTTAATTAATAAACTACCATCAAATTCTCCCCCGTATTTCTCAAGAAGCTCTTCAAGAAACTGTTCGAGATTTTCAATGTTGATATATTGGCTATATTCCCTTAATATTAATTGTAGTCCTTCTATGAGCTCCGGCATCGTAATTTCCTTATTAAGCCAATCCCAGATCTGCTGCTTAATATCTTCTGGAAATTTAACCATCGCATCTTTGAAAAAATTCGCGAAGGAAATGTCGTAGATATCGAAATGGTGTTCATTTTTACATAATATCGAGCGTGAAACATAATAGAACTCTACCATGTTGTGAATTAGCCCTTGGTTGAGGGCAGCCATTAAAGTCATGTATTCTGTAATGCTTACAGGCAACCTTTCTTTTAAATAATAAAAATATTCGACAAACATTAGGAGTGAGTTAACTTTGAAATATTAGTTAATGATATAGAATTAACCATCTAATATAGTTTTATTGCATAGATTAATTATTGGATTTCCATGCTTTTTTAATTAAAACTAATTCCAATTCAATACAATGATAACAGCCTATTTAAAAAAAAAAAAAGTTATTTCTATTGGAAGCTGATTTAATATTCTAAAGCCTGCTTTTCAACAGCTTTCTTTGACTTTAGAATGATTATTAGATAATTGACTTCGAAGAATACATTAGAAGTAGAAAAGAAGGTTTCTTATTGATTGTGTTTAAGAAATAGTCTTAATTTTCTACTTAATTTAATATTTATGTGACGGTTATAATCAAAGTTAGAACCACATTGTAGCGTCTGCCTCTAAGACGAGATCATTTAACGTTGCTGCTCCAACTATTTTTGCGCCTGGAATTAAATCCACTGTTTCCCATCCTAACATTCTTTTTGAGGCTTCACAAACTAATATCTCTACTCCATCTGCTAATGATTTATCGATCATTTCTTTTACACTGGGAAAACTACCTAACTTAATTTTTTCAGCTTCGCCAGGTTTTAAAATTTTTAACCCCTTACCTAAATAATAGACTGTAGCTTTAATATCCATAGCTATTGCGGTTTGAGCTAATACTAAGGGTGAATACTGACGTTCTGGTTCATCACTTGTCTGAACATATAAAATATATTTCTCTTTCTCGCTAATCTTTCATCACCTTTTTGATTTTTTTTATTAAATTTTATTAGAAGTATTATTTTTTACTGTTAAATTTAAACAATTGTAGATGAATTTCTAAAACTAATAAATCTCACTCTTATTTTTTAAAAAAAAAAAGCTCATTCTCTATAAAACAAATTCATGTACTTCTAGATCTCATTTATAAAATATTTACAATTTTGAAAGATCTAGACCGAGACAAGGGATTGAATGGATTATTAGGCAATTTTATAAATTCGTGAAAATATGATAAAACAGAAATAAAAATTAAGTTAAGCATATTGTTGTAAAACTTTAAAGCAAAAAAGAAAAAAAATTAAAAATTATTTATTATGAATTTTTATAGTAATTATCTCTACTGTAGGCTAACTTTACACGTTTCTTTCTAATTAGAACAAAAGCAACTCCAAATATAAGACCCATAAGTATCAAGAGATCGTAGCCAGGAATTGCGTCTTCACCTGTAATAGTGAATGTTTCACTATCATCAAATACGGTAGGATCACTGAAATCACTTACTCTAATGACATAGTCAGTATAGTTTGCAAGTGTATTCGGTATTGCCCATTCGTACGTGCCATCATTAGGAGTACTTACTGCGATGTCCATTATTGAGATTGAGTTTACTAATAGTTCAATCTTTACGTTTGCTATGGTTCCAGTCGAGGTCCAAGTAATATCTCGTGTATCGCCCATTGTCCAACCTGTAGTACTATCAGGTGTGACAACGGTAATAGAACGAGTATCTTCAATCTCGAAATTGTCGCTATAATCTTCCATCGTGGTATCTAAAGCATCTGAGATCCTTATTTGATATAATATGGAATCGTTAAGCCCTATTGGGACAGTCCATGAAAATGAACCATCGTTAGGAGTTGATGCTGCAAGTTCCATTACGAACGCGCCATTCTCATAAAGATCAATCTTGACGTTTGCTATGATTCCGGTCGAGTTCCAGTCAATGTCTTTTGTTTCACTTATTGCCCAACTTGTAATACTATCAGGTAGGACAACAGTAAGAGAACGAGTATCTTCAATCTCAAAATTGTCACTATAATCTTCTATCAAGGCTTCTACGGCATCTGAGACTCTTATTTGATATAATAGGGACTCATTAAGACTTACAGGAACAGTCCATGAATAGGAACCGTCATTAGGAGTTGATGCTGTAATCTCCATTACGAAAATACTATTTTCATAAAGTTCGATTTTAACATCAGTGATAGTTCCAGTTGAATTCCAAGTAATTAATTGAATTGACCCAATATCCCATACATCAGAAATATCTGGAGATGTGATGGTAATAGTAGGTTTAAATATCTCAAAGTTTTCACTGAAATCATATGTAAATGAATGTATCTCATCAGAGATTTTTATCTGATAAAGAAGTGAGTCACTTAAACTAAATGGTATTTGCCATATATATACTCCGTCATTAGGTGTATTATTTGAAATTATCGATAAGAAAACTCCATTTTCAAATAGATCAATCGATACATTTGCAACAGAACCTATAGAATTCCATAAGATGTAATAACTACGTGTTGTTTCCCATATACTTGAAATATCGGGAGCTGTGATTGTAAGTACATCCACTTCAAATATTTCAAAGTAATCACTAGTGTCAACGGTGTTAGGATAAGCCGCATCCATAATTACAATCTGATATAGTGAAGAATTCAAAAGCCCAAATGGTATGGTCCAGTTGAATTCGCCATCATTAGGAGTACTAGCAATGATTTCCATTAAGTAAGTATCGTTTTCATAGAGTAGAATTCTTACATTGGCAAAATTAGTTCCTGTATGAGTCCAAGTAATTAAATGTGATGTGCCTGTTTCCCACGAATCTATACTAGTTGGTGATGTTAGTGTTATTGTATCTGTCCATATTTCAAAGGGGGTACTAAATGCATAAGTTGTGCTATCGGCAATATTAGTCATTTTGATCTGATATTGAGTTGACTTACTTAGAGAGCCAGGAACATTCCAAATATATTCATCGTCACTTGGAGTGTTTGCAGCGATATCCATTACATAAATTCCAGCTCTATAAAGTTCGATTTTTACATTAGCGATATTCCCTGTTGTTGCCCATGTTAATGTGTGAATAGTACCATTCTGCCATGATGTTGCCCCAATTGGATTAAAAATGATTATAGAATCTGAGATAGCTAACGGATTATAGAGGATAATATTTTCAAGTAATCGAGTATAATTGAGATTTTGATTCCATTCAAGTGTTTGCATAGTTGCGATAATAAATCCGCTTCCAAAAGCAAATTCGAGCAGAACTGGATTTGAGGTGACTGGATAGTTTAATACTTCATTGGCATTTGCAGGGTAGGTATCAAAATAACCGTGTGCTGAGTAAAACCAACCGTCAAGTTCATCGTCTTCAACACCATAAGGTATATTTAAAAGAGGGTGTGTAGGATTAACAATTGATACGTTTTCTAAGTATACAAAGGTTTTGGTCAGTCCTCCAGGCATTGTATAACTATCCCAATTTCCACCACCCCAAGCTCTATCACTAGCATGGAGTTCAAGAATGCCACCATTTGAAACGTAAGTTTCGAACCAAACACGATTTGTTGCAAGCCTATCATAGAATGTCTGAGTCTGGTCTGAAGGTATAATGACTTTCTGAAATGGAGCAAGGCTAACTGAACCAAAATCTTGTGAATCATAAACAGTGTAAGAGATAGCATGCGCCTTTAGTATTGGTTCTGTCATATTTAAATTCCAAGGTAATATATCTCGAAAGATGGCTACTTGACCTGATATATAAGATTCAAGTTTGGTTAGATAGAAGTATAGGTAATCATCATCGCCGTTCCAGTTGATATAATTATTTTGTGACTGTCTTTCATACAAAGAATGAGTAACATTCACGGTTAACCATCCAATATATAATCCTGTTATAGTAATTAACCCAAAACTATCCGTAAAACCTGAAAATACTAATGTTCCAGTTGTAGTGTTGAAACACTCGACATAAGCATTCTCAATGGGAATATAAGAAGTAGCATCATATACTCTCACCTCAATATATCCACTATCAGGAGGCATTGTTCTAAGATAGAAATAAAGATAATCATCGTCTCCGTTCCAGTTTATGTAATCTTGTTTTGATTGACCACCGTATCCCGCTTTAGACACTTCAACCGTATACCACCCAATAATTAACCCAGTTATGTTGAAAAATCCTGAATTATCAGTATAGCCTGTTTTAAAAAGTGTCCCATTTAAATAAAGACATCTAACATAAGCGCTTTGAATCGGGTTATAGGTGTCAGCATCTCTTACTAATACTTCGATGTATCCACTATCGGGTGGCATTGCTATCAGGTAAAATGAGAGATAATCATCGTCTCCTGCCCAATGGATATAATCTGTCTTCGATTGAGCATGATAACCTACTCTCGTAACTTGAATCGTGTACCATCCAATAGTTAAGTTCACTACTTTATAAAAACCAGTAGGATCGGTGTATCCTGTTTGAATGACTAATCCAGATGATTGGTTTGTAACCGTTACAAGTGCGGACGATATAGCTAAATACGATCCACTATCATACACCCTAACTTCAATATAACTACTAGCAGGGGGATTTGGTACCATCCAGAAGGATAAATAGTCATCGTCGCCATTCCAGTTAATATAATCTGATTTAGACTGCTCTTGCCATCCTAGATAAGTCACATTTACTTCGTACCATCCTATAACTAATCCAGTAATGTTGTAGATGCCATCGGCATCAGAATACCCTGAACTAACTAAGGTTGCTCCAGAATTGTTCCATGCCCTAACAAGAACACCCGCTAATGGGCCTCCTGTTTCATTTAAAGTCCTCACCTCTATATATCCGCTATTAGCAGGCATCTTTTTTAGATAAAAGTAGAGATAATCGTCGTCACCATTCCAGTTTATGTAGTCCTGCTTTATTTGGTCTTTATAACTGGTTCTCGTAACTTTAACTTCATACCAACCGATGTATAATCCTGTAACATTATAGAAACCAGCGCTATTAGTATAGCCAGCTTTGATTACGAGTCCCGAAGACATGTTCGTGACTTGTACATACGCAGAAGAAATAGGGTTATATGTATCAGAGTCTTTAACATTTACTTCTATATATCCACTATCGGGCGGCATTTGTACCATGTAAAATGTGAGATAGTCATCATCACCATCCCAGTTTATGTAGTTCCTTTTATATTGACTATGATAGCCCACTTTAGAAATGTCAACAGTGAACCATCCGATATCTAATTCGGTAACATTGTAGAAACCAGAACCGTCAGTATATCCTGTATCGATTACTGTATCGGTGTCATCCTTAACTACTACATAAGCTAAAGGAATGAGATTATATGTAGTGCTATCTCTGACCGTCACTTCAATATAACCTGAAGGCGGAGGTGCACCCAATATTGTGCGTTGGGAGGCATAAACTGCTACATTATTCCCTTCATCGAACTCAGCAACATTATTATCTTTATCTATAATCCATCCAATATAATAAACGCCCGCTGGTATATCTGCAGGAAGAGTTCCCGTAAAGGTTGCAGAATCAGTTCCAAATGCTCCCGTTGATTCTAATGTACTCGTACCAATATAGTAATCATATATTGAGATGTAGTTATTAGTTGAGGCATAATAATGGACATAGTAATTACCTGAAGTTGCTGTACCTACATTTCTTATACCATTAGTTATGGTAACACTGGTAACTCCAGCTTGCCAAGTTCCTCCTGTCACTGTATCATAAGATGAGCCTCTATCTACCAAATCTGCTTTATCTGTAGGAGCAGAGTCTTCACCTAACCAATTGAATAAACGATTGTATTTATCAGCATTTAATCGCGTACCATAGTTAGAAAGAACTCCACCGCGACCATACGCATGTACAGTCATGATATAGCGATAACCACTTACATATCTCCACACTGGTCCACCACTCGCGGCGTAATTATTAAAAAAAGAAGTATTATTTCCCATAGCCCAATAAAAACTTTGAGGCTGATCTGATGCAATTATGACTTTTTGAAAGGGAGACAAATCTACCAAGCCTATATCTGATGAATTATATATTGTATATGATATGTTGTATTCCACTAGGACGGGTTCTGTAGCATTTACATTTAGACCAAGAACATCCCTAAAGACAGCAACAGGACCAGTTATAGGTTCAACTTTTAACTCAAGGGAAAAATTAAGAGAACTAATGTCTCCTAAAAATTCTATGTGTTCAGTTTTACTCTGAGCAAAGAAAGCAACATGAGATGCATTAACAGTCCACCATCCAGGAAGAAGTCCAGAAACATTATAATATCCGGAACTATCTGCATATCCTGAATGGAATAATAATCCTGAGGTTGCATTGAAACATGATATATAAGCATTTGCTATAGGGAGATTAAGATATTTGTCAAAAATCTGAACTATAATATAGCTAAGAGGTGAAGTTTCAAGAGAAAATGCTAAATAATCGTCGTCCCCATTCCAATTTATCAAATCATATACGGATTCACCCTTGTATTCTTTTATCGATACCTCCACTTTATACCATCCTATATATAACCCTGTTATATTATAAAATCCGTTAATATCTGTAAGACCAGAATCAAAAAGCGTTCCATTCAAATAGTAACAATCAACGGTGGCATTTACGAGTGCAAGGGTAGTAGCGTCATCTATAACTTCCACTTCTATGTATCCAGAATCAGGAGGATATGGCAGAACATAAAATTTAAGTACATCCCCATCACCTACATAGTTTATCTCAGCTAACTGACTTTCTGGAGCCTTATATCCTCCTTTAGTAACATTGACTTCATACCACCCAATAGTTAAGTTCTCTATCTGATAATATCCAGACATGTCTGTATATCCCCAATCTATTACATCTCCAGATGACTGATTTATCGTTTGTATATATGCGCCTGTAATTGGCGTAAGTGTTATATTATCGATTACATAAACTTCGATAAAACCACTATCAGGAGGTAGAGTGGTAAGATAAAAAGTCATATAATCGTCATCACCGAACCAACTAATATAATCATTCTTCTCTTGCCCGTAAAATGTTAACATTGACACGTTTACAGAATACCACCCTATCATTAATCCTGTGACGTTATAAGTCCCATTAACATCAGTATGTCCCGTATCAATTAGTAATCCAGATGTATAGTTGTAGGTATTAACAACTGCATTTTCTACCGGATCACCTGTATCATTATAAACCCTAACTTCAATATAGCCACTATCAAAAGGCATTTCATCAATAGAAAATGTCAAATAATCATCGTCTCCATTCCAATTAATATAATTAAATTTGGTCTCAGTCTTATAGCCATAGCGTGAGACCCTAACTTCATACCAACCTATCCACAAGCCAGTAATCGTATATTCCCCGACGTTATTTGTATACCCTGAAGAAAGCACTTGACCCGTAGTAAAATTAAGGAGCTCTACTTTAGCACTTGAGAGGAGATTTGAAGTAGTACTATCTTTTACCGTCACTTCAATATACCCACCATCGTATGGCATTTCATTAAGATAGAAGTAAAGATAATCGTCATCATACCCCTGACTGAGGACTACTGATTGATGAATCAAATCAATCTTTGAATCGTCATAATAACCTGGTTTTGAAACCTCTATTTCATATTCTCCAATGGATAAACCTGTAACGTTATAAAAACCAGTACTATCAGTATATCCTGTATCGGCTACCCAGAATCCGTATTTTATAACCTTAACAAACGCGCCTGCAATAGGACTAAGTCTTATAGGAACACCACTTCTAGATGCAACATAATTTCTTACACGGACTTCAATATAACTAATTGGTGGGGGAAGACCATCGATATGTTCTATGACTTCCCATGCCCTATTATTAGTTTCATCAAATTCATCGACAACGTTACCCTGGTCAATAATCCAGCCAATATGATAGTCTCCCTCAGGGATACTTGATGGAACCTTACCAGACCAACTTGCTGAGCCGGTACTAAATGGTGCAATTGATGAGACAGAATCCGATCCTAATAGATAATCTCCAGTCGAGATGAAATCATTCGTTGATGCATAATAATGAACATGAAAGTTACCAGACCAAGCAGTGCCTTTGTTTCTTATCCCATTACTTACAGTTAAAGTTGTGACTCCTGCTGTTAGGGGAGCTACAAAAGATCTACTTGAATAAGCAGCACCTCTATCTATTAAATCAGGTTTATCAGTTGGAGCGGAATCTTGACTAAGCCACGTAAGGATTCTGTCAAATTTATTGTTATTTAATCGAGTTCCATAATTGGAATCCTCACCATCTTGTCCGTATGCATGAATGGTCATAATACGTCTAGTTCCGTCAGAATATCTCCATACAGGACCTCCACTCATACCACCAAAAGTATCTGCCCAATAAAAATGAATATTTGACCATGCACCATCTCCAGAATCAGAATCATGATATAAGCGATCTCCGCTGTCTAAATCTGTTGGATATCCTGCAACATTCATGGTATTATCATAAATAGAGCTAGAAGAGGGAGCAGTTATACGTCCCATCCAGCCAGTAAAGGCACCAACATTACGATCAAGAGTAAGAAGTGCCCAATCATGCTCGTTATTTTCGTTCTCGGTCCATCCATTATAAGATCGCATCCCAACGACCCATGCATTACCATATGGATCAGGAACAGAATCCGCCAGATCCATACCAGGAACAACTTCGATACTAGAAGCCCATCCTTCATTACCCGTATCATCATCATAAATATAGGCACAATGTCCTGCTGTTAACACGTGAAAATTATCAATTATAGCTCCCGAACCAACCCAATTTCCACCCCATGGAGCTGAAATATATAGTTTAACAATAGTTCTACCTGGAAAACCTACATTATTGTAAATTTTCCTATCATCACCACCAATAACTGATTCTGGCCTAGCTTGTGTTTCAGAAGGTAGAAGTCCCTTATAAGGATCTACTACTCGAATCCCTGATGCTGTTGCTGTTTCTGGTGTAGGGGTAAATTGAGGAGTTGATTGGGTTTCTTTTCCTGTTAAAGTATTATATGACACTGTGGCAATTGTTCCACTCTCTGCTTCATTCTTGATTTGAAAATTTTTCAAAGTGTCTTCAATTGGGCGCCAATCAATTGCTTCCCTATCATATGTAGATTCAACAATTTCCTCCTCAGTAATATCTAGTAAATATTGTTGGGGATCAAAACTTGGAATTATGTCATCAAATTCGATAATTGGTTCTTCAAAAAGACCTTCTTCTTCCACAAATTCATCAAATTTTTCATCTTCGTCAATAAAATTCAACGGTACTATGTTTGTAATTGCAAAGATGCTAGGTAAAATTAGTAAGCTAAAGAGGAGTACTGTATATTTTTTTATGTTTGTATTTTTATTTAATCTCATGAAGTAAACACTAATTTTTCGTAAATTTTCATTAATTGGAATTTCTAAAAGATATGAAATTAAGTATTAATAATAGCAACGGTATATAAATATTTTTGACTTATTTAATAAAAGGAGATTGTTTGAAAACAAATATATATGAAGAAATACTAATAATTATCTTCCACCTTCTTTTTTATCGTCATATGGTAAAAAATTAAGGTATAAATATTAAAAAAAAATTTCTCAAGTTATGTACTTAAGTCTTGGAGAAGGATATGTCAAACACATTTTATAGTAAATCCGGGACTCCAGTAGCTTATATTGAAGATGAAAGTCATATTTTCCTGTTTAGTGGTGAATGTGTTGGTTATGTATTTGAAGATTCGATCTTTAGTTTTAATGGAAGACATCTAGGATTTTTTAGGGATGGGTGGTTAAGAGATAATAATGGAAAGTGTGTTCTTTTTATTAAAAATGCTAAAAACGGTCCAGAAAGGAGAAGAAAGGATATAGGACGGGTAAAAAATCTAAAAGCTAAAATTCCAATCAAAAAACCAAGAGAAAAGCAACCAAAAAAGCTGGAAATAAAACATGAGTGGTCCGAACTGTCTTTACTCCAATTTTTTAATAAAAAGTAAGTATTAATCTACACTACTTTATTTCAGATTCTACTCTCGTTTGATCAAAACCTTTAGATTTCTTTTAAAAACAGGAAATGCTTTTTTAGCATTCATCAAATAAAAAAAGATTGCATTATTAAAAATGCATTAGTGACTCCGGTTTTTCAGTAATTAACATTAGCAAATGCTGAGTCATTAAAGGCCATAAAGTAGAAGTTTTTAATAAAAAAAAGAAATGAATTTTAAATATTTAATTTCGGTACTTCTTCAATTTCTCTCTGGAAACGCTCTTAAATTTTATCGCAACGACACTTATGATTCCAAGAATAGATCCTATGATTAAGATAGGAATGTCGAAACCAGGAATTCCACCACCACCTCCAATACGTACAAATATTGTGGTTGCTTTAGTATTACCTGCCTCATCAAATGCAATTGCTGTGATATTAAGTAATCCATCTGAATATAGAGACGAATCTAAGTTATGTGTTGCTTCTGGATATGGAAGATATGGTGGCATTATTTCTTCTTCTACCAAAGTACCATCAACATGAATTTGGATTTTATCAAGTGCCTGATCGTCATCTCCCTCTGCAATTACACCAACGATTCCGCTTATCTCAGCATTAGGGCTTGGAGTTGATATTGAAATCGATGGGGGGGTAGTGTCAGTTGGTGGATTACCAGTAGGATTTACAGTAACAACAGTAGATTCTATTTTAGCTATAATACCTTCTTGAGTTTCAGCAATAAAATTGACTTCATAATCTCCTTCATCTCCCCAAAAGTCTGGATTATTTCGAAGATAAAGGTTGCCGGTAAAATTGCCGTCCTCATCTGGATCATATAAATAGATCAGTTGTGTTCCTATGTCTTCAACAAGTGCCTTTCCTTCAGCTCCCTGAGGATCTTCTGGTTCGCTGGTTGGGGGTACCCAGTTGGGTGGAGAAACTCTTGCCATAACTCTCTCAACAGTAGAATCCGTATCAACAATAACCCAAACAGGGATAGTAAAAGGATTTATAGGTATGAACCATCTTATGGGTCTCAAAAATATGAGGATTTTCCAGCAATTTATACCAGATCCTATCCACACATTTAGAGCGTCGTTTCCATCTCCGCCGTTTGGTAAATTACCACTAGAATCGACTTCATGACCAGTTTCATCATGATCGTCATCTATCCATGGAAATTGAGCACTCGCATAACCGAGCGCGTTTACATCTACAACTGCATCTTCGAATGCTTCTCCAATAGTTTTACACTGCATAATTGACGACCAAAATGATTCAGAGAAGACAGCCCAATCATGTCCAGCATTCACGTGTGAATTATGGGTAATATCCGTAGCAGTCACTACAATTCGATTGTCCTTACTTACTGGGTTAATATATGATCCCGCATGACAAGCCTCATAGATAATGATAATTCGATTAACACCGGTACTGGTCTCCAAATTGTCTAAATATGTGTTGAGATTAGTATCATATAATTCTGCACCAGGTGTTAGACACATATAACCAGTTCCCCCATGGTCAAATAGATAGATTCCGAGACCGTGAGTTGCATCCACCTTACCTGCTGCCCATGTTTCAATTGCCCACTGAATGTTTGGTCGGGTTGAATCAGCATCTCGATAAATAGATTGCGGATTTCCTGCCGTTGAATAGTAAGGATCTAAATAATAGATATCGTCAGCTATAAAGCCACGATTTTGCAATGCTAAAAATACTTCATCGCATCCATTTCTTATATAGCTTAATTTATCGTGATCTGATCTGTCACCTGCAATGATTATCCACGCTGCTAAGTTGGCACTTACAGCTGGTTTTGGTCCCTCATCCAATAGATCAATTGAATCATGATTCTCAATATGTATCGCACCAAATGTTCCAAAAGAGCTAACTAAAATCAAGACAAATATTATTTTACTATAGATTTGTTTCAAAATTTTTCACATCATCTTTTTAATAAATAAATTTTTAGTATATAGTTATTCGTTTTGCATATAAAAATATATCTTTTACATCTAATTAGAAACTAAAATAAAAGTTAGAGATAATCTTGTTATCACAATTGTGATAAAATTGGGAATTTTCACAGTGGAATGTAAGAATAAAAAGAAAATCTAGAAATTTAATTCTTTTTTTTAATTTAGATATGAAAAATTACTGAAAATCAGCGTTCTTCAAATGTTTAAGTTGGAAATTTAATTTTATCTAAAACAATTTCAATATCCTTCTCTTTTTTTATGAGGACTCCAAGAAATGGAATTTCCCTTCTTAATTCATCCATTGTTATTCCACTTTTTAGTAATACACCAATCCAATCAAGAAGTTCAGAGGTTGAAGGCATTTTTCGCAGTTTTGTCACCGCTCTTAAGGCATAAAAATGCTTTAGGCATTGATCGAGTAGGTTTTGTTTTAAATCTGGGTAGTGTAATTTGCAAATTTCTGCCATAAATTCCCTGTTAGGAAACTCTATCCAGTGGAACACGCATCGTCTCAAGAATGCATCGGGTAGTTCCTTCTCATTATTAGATGTAATAATAACTATTGGTCTTGTTTTGGCTTTTACAAATTCTTTGGTCTCTTTAACGTAAAACTCCATCACATCTAATTCTTGTAATAAATCATTAGGAAATTCGATATCAGCCTTATCAATCTCATCTATTAAGAGGACGACTTGTTCCTCCGAATCAAAAGCTTCTCCTAATGGTCCATAAGAAATATAATCATGAATATTATTAACATCTCGGTCTTCAGATCCAAATCTACTGTCATTTAACCGTTGAACAGTATCATACATGTAGCACCCATCAATACCTTCACTCGTGCTTTTAACGTTCCAAATTATCAGTTTCTTGTTCAAGCTTTCAGATATTGCATGAGCAAGCATCGTTTTTCCTGTTCCTGGTTCACCTTTAACTAATAAGGGTCGAGCAAGCGCGATTGATACATTAACAATATTTCTAAGCTGAGGATCAGCAAGATATTTAACCCTATCAGTTTTTACGTCTCCAAGAAATTTATTAAACGTAGAATCCATGTATAATAAAATTAATCAAAAATTAAATAATTTTTGGCTTGAGTTAGGAATTTATAACTTTATACTTACAAAATATAAAGTTAAAAAAGAAAAGATAGTCAGAATTCAATAATAATAATTATAAAAAAGAGGAAAATTAAATGGATAGTGAAGAATTAAGAGATGTGTTAGGAAATGAGTTTGTATTTATATATGACGAAATTAGTCCTATTGTTCAAAATTTATCGGAAGAAAAAGATGCAAAAATGCTGGATATTGGCACAGGAATGGGTAGAATGGCAATAACTCTTGCATTGTATGGTTATAAAGTAATAACTGGAGAACCCGAAAGTGACCAATCTGAATATGCTAAACAAGATTGGTTAGAATCTGCTAAAAAAGTAGGAGTTGATCACTTGATAAGTTATACACCTTTTAATGCTGAAAATATGCCTTTTGTAGATGGTGATTTTGATGCAATTTTCATATTAGGAGCTTTACATCATATTGATGATAAAAAAGCAGCTCTCGAGGAGTGTGTTCGTGTATTAAAATCAGGGGGAATAATCTACATTTTTGAACCGAATCGTGATGGTATAAAGTTCATACGAGAAAAAAAATTTCCAACACATCCAGACTCTGTTGACCCAAGGCCTCTTGCTAAAATGCTTAGTTTAGCCATAGAAGTTAGAAATCTTTCTTTTTATGATGTTTTTATTTTAGAAAAAGAGAATTAATTTTTAAGATTTATTTAAAAGATAAAAAAAGTATTGAGTTCTAGTCTCTTTGACCTAAAATGGTTACTGAAGCGACGCTAAATGCTCCACCGAGATTATGACATAATCCTATTTTAGCATCTGGAACTTGTCTCCCTTCAGCACGCCCTTGCAGTTGCCTAGTAATTTCTTGTAACATTCTACAGCCGGTTGATCCAATTGGATGACCAAATGATTTAAGCCCACCTGAAGGGTTGACAGCAGTTTCTCCATCCCAATTAAATGTACCATTTTTTAGTTCCTCAGCCGCTTGCCCACGATCGCAAAATTGAAGATCCTGGTCATTTATCAATTCAGTAATAGTGAAACAATCGTGTACTTCAGCAGCATCGATTTCTTCTCTTGGATTGGTAATTCCAGCTTCTTTATACGCCATCTCAGCGGCTTTAACGGTCGATGGAAAACTTGTAAAATCTGCCCCAGGACCGTTAGCTGGTACATACCATGGAAAATTTGTTCTCGTTGAAATAGCATTAGCTTTCACGACAATGTAATCATCAGCATGGGCATAACTTTCAGCTAATTCTGGTCTTGTTAAGATTAACGCTGCTGCTCCATCACTCATAGCGCAACAGTCAAATCGTCCAAGTGGATCAGCAATCATTGGAGCCTTCATTGCCTGTTCGATCGAAATTTTACGTCTAAAATGAGCTTTTGGATGATAAGAACCATTGTCATGATTTTTTACGGCTACTCGAGCTAAATCCTCCTTAGTCCATCCAAAATCATGAAAACACCTCGTAGCTGCCAGAGAAAACATAGCTGGGGCTGATGGTAATGGAAATACTGGATGTCCAAAAATCTTAAACCCCGGAAGACCGCTTGAGCCCTCATCCATTAATTTTTCTACACCGCAGGCTAAAACTACATCATATGCTCCACATGCAACGCCAAAACATGCATTTCTAAAAGCATCCATCCCTGATGCGCAATAATTTTCTGTTCGAGTTATAGGGATTCCGTCTAAACGTAAGATATCCTCAACTGTTGCCCCAGACATTCCCGTAAAATAATAAAAAATTCCGACCCATGCTGCTTCAATTTCATCTTTAATAATTCCTGCGTCTTTAAAAGCTCCGTGAGATGCTTCAAATAATAAATCATATTGACTTTTATCCCACTGTTCGCCAAATTTTGAAGCATCGCAACCTATAATGGCTATCTTATCTCTAATTCCTTTAATTCCCATTTTTTTTTACCTCCTCATTATTGACGCCCCCGTGGAGGACGACATTTGTAATAGTAATTTTTAAATTCAGCACCTTCATGTTCTTTTCTAAACGTTAATTCTACATTCATACCTATTTTCACGTTTTCTTCAGGTTTTTCAATTTCGGTCATGTTTAAAAGCACTCTACCCCCCCCATCTAAATCGATGACACATCGGGGAATAGGAGTATCTAAGTAAGTTCCTCCCACTAAATGATCTAGGGTATACGTAAAAATAGTTCCTTTAAGATTAAGTTTTACTCGTTCTAGCTGATCATCTGCTCTACAAACAATACAAGATCGAGCATTTGTAGGGTATTGAACCGTTCCACAATTAGTACATTTAAGACCATACATCTTATACACGGCATCTGTATCACGCCATAAAGTTACAGCTGAACTCTTTCTAACAAATCGATCTTTTGTAAGTAATTGCCTGTTTTCAATGAATACATTATAATTTCTCAGCTGTATCATAGATTTTTGATGTCCAGCGATACCCATATGATTTTTTGATAATTCTCTAACTGCTTTCCGATCTTGCAGGTGCATTAAAATCGCATCAGCACCATCTCCAAAACCAGCTAAAATTATCTTTGCTCCTTCCTTCGGCCGTTTTAGGGCAGACATCAATAACATAAAAGGCATTGAAGTACCGGTATCTCCTACTTGAAAGAATAATCCATTTTGGGCTACACCTTGACCAAATTTCATCATTTTAGAAACTCTACTATGTAATCGAGGGTTACTATAGTAATATGCAGCGATGTCAATATTTTCTGGTGTAAGGTTATTTCTTTTCATGATCTCTGACATGACTTTTGTGAGGTTTTCAATGTAGAATCGCGCATCCATTTTAACCTCAAAAGTTCGAATAAATTTATCTTCTTTAGTTCTCTTCCAAGGTCCAGTCACATTTGCTGACACAGAATAATAATCATCAATTATTATTGGTAAATTATCTCCTTCAGCAACCAGTAGAGCTGCTGCTCCATCAGCATAACC
Organism: Promethearchaeota archaeon; assembly: GCA_019057775.1. Next base: position 17,666 of record JAHLWT010000140.1, on the reverse strand, counting down.
ATATTCCCACATTGTAGCGGGTTCAGCCTCCCTCATATCTGCCGCTATAATTAGAATATTCTTAACATCTGGGTTTGCTTTAATTGTATCTATTGCTCTTGCGAGCGCAGAAGTACCAGCTTTTAACGAATCAGTAAAATCTATAGTAATTATATCAGTTCTCAGGTCTAAAACTGTTGCTATAAACGAAGCAGAGTCTTTTTCTGTATATACTTGAGTGGTGGACGCGAAAAACAATCCATCGATACTCTTAGGATCTATGCCATTTAAACAGTCTAATCCCGCTTCTACTGACATTGTCAGACTATCCTCATCTATGCTTGCCACTGCTTTATTTCCGGGAACAGAAGGGAAATCCCACGCTTTTGCGATCAAATCGCGTGGCAAAAGATACTTTGGTAAATATGCTCCATAAGATTTTATTCCTATCATAATTATTTTTCTCCCTTTCTTTATTGAATATTATTTATTTATATGAATCTGAATTTTTTAAGATTAATATATTTCATCAGAAAAAAGCGTAAGTAAATTGGTAGAAAAAACATAACATCCCAATTATCACCCACAATCACCATTGTTCCTTAATTTTTATCGATACTTTAAAAAACAATTATTATTTTATTTGTAGGGGAAAAGAAGGGGTAATAAATTATAGAAATGTTTTTAAGTATTAATTTTGGTTTAACTCCAATCTTAATATTTTCATTACCGTTCATAAATCATTAAGAAGAGTTGTATATAAATTCTTTAAGAAAAAGATCATAATAATAGAATAATATACTTATTTGAACGAAGTTCGCTAAGTCTTTTTTTTACCGAATTCTCTTCGTCTTTATAGAGTTTTGATAATATTTTATTCGGCATATTTATAAATATTAAATAACATTAATAAAATGAAGAGATGTAATCTATTGATATTAGTAAAAAAATAATAGATTGAATTTTATTCGAAATGTTAGAAAAAAATACTGACCAAATTATTTATTCAGAATCTTTGGCTCCTACTGAAGAAATTGAAGTTTCTGAAGAAGAAGAGGAAGATTTACTAGCGGAAACAAATCCATTTGAAATGGCAAAAAGGCAAGTCGATATTGTTGCTAAAGAATTGAGATTAAGTGATAATATTACAAAATATCTTAAAAGAATAGAACGTTCCCTAATTGTATCGATTCCAATTAAGATGGATGATGGAAGCATTGAGATATTCGAAGGTTACAGAGTACATCACTCAACTATTCGAGGTCCTGGTAAGGGTGGAATTAGATTTGCTCCAAATGTTAATCTAGATGAAGTTAAAGCATTAGCCACTTGGATGACTTGGAAGTGTAGCTTATTAAACTTACCTCTTGGAGGTGCAAAAGGAGGTATATGTGTAGATCCCCACAAATTATCAAAGGGGGAATTAGAAAGGTTAACTCGGAGATATACAGCAGAAATCATAAATTTTATAGGTCCAGATATAGATATTCCCGCTCCAGATATGAATACAAATTCTCAAATCATGGCTTGGATTATGGATACATATTCTATGCATAAAGGGAGATCCGTACCTGGAGTAGTTACAGGAAAACCTATAGAAATTGGAGGCTCCGTTGGGAGAGAAACAGCAACCGCAATGGGGTTATTTTTTATACTCGAGGCTCTATGTACTAAGATGAATATTGATCTAAAAACCCAGAGTATTGTTGTACAAGGATTTGGTAATGTTGGAGGACATATTGCTAATATTTTATATGAGAAAGGTTGCAAAATAATTGCTGTGTCAGACGTTAGTGGAGGTTTATACGCTAAAGAAGGTTTAAATATCAAAGAGTTATTAGAATGGAGAGATATGAACAATTTTTTAAAGGATTTTCAAAATGATATCTATAAATTTGTCAGTAATGAAGAAATACTCACGCTTAAATGTGATGTTTTAATCCCAGCAGCAATAGAAAACCAAATAACTCATCTAAATGCTCAAGAAATAAAGTGTAAAATTGTATTAGAAGGTGCTAATGGACCTACTACTCCAAAGGCAGATAAAGTTTTAAAGAAAAAAGATATAATCGTAGTCCCTGATATACTTGCTAATGCAGGAGGTGTTTGTGTTTCTTATTTTGAGTATATTCAAGACATTCATAGTTATTTCTGGAAATTAGATAGGATAAATCAGGAGTTAAAGACTATTCTTGTTAGCACATTCGAGGATGTTTATAATCTATCAAAAGAAAAGAATGTTACTTTACGAATAGCATCTTATATGATTGCGATTTCAAGATTAGCTAAGGCAATTGAACTTAGAGGTATTTTCCCTTAAGGTCTTCATTAGGGGTTTTTTTGAGAGAAAAAAAATACTAAAATTGGTAAAGCAATAAAATAGCTGAATATCCTGTGGATGTAATCTTTTTTTCTTATATCAAATTTATTTTTTGAGTCATTTTAAAAATATCTATAAAACTTGATACATGTATAGGCAGTTGAATTCCCTCTAATGTTTTAATTTCATCATTAATAAATCTCCAGAGATTTTTTTCGTCTTTTGCAATAATTTTCACTGTTAAATTATGATTTCCAGTTGTAGATACAACCAATTGTATATCGTTATAATAGGTTAGTTTCTTTGCTACCTCCTCTAATTTCATTGGATCGACAGATAGGCCAAGAATGGCTATAGATTCATATCCAACTTTGAATGGATCAACCAATGTATCAAATTTTCTTATGATTCCCTCTTTTATCATATTTTGTACTCGATTATGTATAGTACTAGCTGCCAGATTTACTTTTTTACTTAAATCCTTATAAGAAATTTTATAATTTTCTTGTAAATAATTAAGAATCTCTTTATCTTTTTCATCAAATTGCATTTTTAGAACTATATCTCTTGTCTTTTCAGTTTCAATTCTGTGTCGTTCAATAGCATATAAAATTGAACGTACTAAGCTTGGTCCATTAAGTTCGTTTTTTACTATGTAATCCTGAGCTCCTTTTTGAAGAGATTGTAATGCAAATTCCTTATCATCTAACCCAGTTAAAACTATAATAGGAATTGTTTCTGTTACACTTAAAACTCTTTCTAAGGTGTTTTCTCTATCGCTATCTGGTAAAGTTAAATCTAATAAAATAATTTCAAAGCTTTTAGTTTTAAGAGAATTAAAACTCTCTGAAAGTCGAGCATGTGATTCTAAATCAAAAGTGAATTCTTCAGAAGTTTTTAATAATTGTTCAATAAGACGCACATCAGCAATATTATCTTCAATTAGTAGTATATCGAGTTTTTTATTCTTCATATTTATTCACTCAAAAACATTTTTTATGGATATTGTCAAAATTAAAATCTTTTTCAACTCTATTTCCTTATTCTGAATAATATTCATTTGAATATAAATAATTATTTTATTTATAGTTCAAAGAGCTTTAATTTAATTATAATATTTTTAAGGGTAGAAAGCAAATTAAAATTATATTTATAAACTTAAAGTTGGAATCTTATTTTCTATACTATAAATTATGATATTTTTATTCGATAAAATTTATTTTATAGTGAATAATATTCTTATTAAATTAAGAATTTTCCTATGAAATTTAAATTTATGATTTTAAATGTGTTTTAATAATTCCTATGTCTTTTCTGACAATACTTTATAAAAATTCAAATTAAAGAATTGCTAATAAAATATGAGAAATGATTGCAATGAACTTGAAACTTAAAGAAGAGAGAACGAAAATATTGATTATTTTAATATTAATTATTATTTCATGTGTATTAATTTATTATTTCGAGGTAATACTTAGAACAACTATCCTGATTATGCATTTTTTCTATCTTCCTTCAATCTCACTAATAGTTGTAGGAATAGTGGTATTATTTCTACCTGAGCGTACTTCAAGAAGAGAACATGAATTTAATGAAATAATGGAGGACTTAAGGCGGTCTAACGAAGATCTACAACAATTTGCTTATGTAGCATCTCACGATCTCCAAGAACCTTTACGAGCAATTGTAAGCTTTTCTCAACTTTTAGAAGATAAATATAAAGATAAAATCGATAAGGAGGGAAAAGAATTTATTCACTTTATTACAGACGGTGCAAAAAAGATGAATATTCTTATAAAAGATCTATTATCATATTCAAGAATCACAACACACGCTAAACCTTCTAAATTAACTAACCTTGAGAATATTTTAAAAGATGCTTTATATAATCTACAAGAATCAATAAAAGAGAGTGGTGCGGTTATAACTTATGATAAAATGCCAATATTGAAAGTGGATAAAACTCAATTCACACAATTATTTCAGAATTTGCTGAGCAATGCGATAAAATTCCGAAGACAAGAACCACCTAGAATACATATCGGAGTAAAAAAACTTAATGATGAGTGGTTATTCTCCGTTAAAGATAATGGTATTGGTATTGAGTCAACATTTTTTGGCAAGCTTTTTAAGATTTTTTACCGCTTACACACCAAGGAAGAATACCCAGGTACAGGGATAGGATTACCCATATGTAAAAAGATTGTTCAACGGTATGGTGGAAAGATATGGGTTAAATCAGATTTTGGTGAAGGATCAACTTTTTTCTTTACAATAGTTCCAAAAAAAATCAAAGAATAAGAATAATTTATGATGAATGGATACAAAAAGATTAAGGCTAAAATCTTACTCGTTGAAGATAATGCAGCGGATATACATCTAACTAAGAAAGTTCTTCAAGAAAATAAAATTGTGAGGAGTATAGATGTTGTAAAGGACGGTGTTGAGGTAATTGATTATTTGAAGAAAAGAGGAAAATTCTCTAATGCTGTTAAACCAAACCTAATCCTTTTGGATTTAAATTTGCCAAAGAGGAATGGTTTTGAAGTATTGGAAGAGATTAAGCAAGACGAAGATTTGAAAAGAATTCCCGTTGTAATTCTAACAGTGTCTGATGTAAGAGAAGATTTAATTAAAGCTTATGACCTCCATGCTAATAGTTATGTAATAAAACCTTTAGAAATGAAGGAATTTTATAGAATTATTAATTCAATAGTAAATTATTGGTTTACAGTTGTAATGCATTTTGAAGAACAATAAAAATGAAGTAAGATGGTTTTATTTGTTATTATTATTGTCAGGCGATTTTTATTAAAGGCGTAGATTTGAATATATCTAAAAAGTTTGATACATGAATTTGAGGCTTTATTCCATTTATAGTCTTTATTTTAATATTTATAAAGTTCCAGAGTGATTTTTCATCCTTAGCAATGATTTGAACGATAATATCATGATCTCCTGATGAAATTGCTACCAGTTGAGTCTCATCAAACGAAGCAATTTGATTTGCGATATCATTCATTTTTATTGGATCGACTGAAATACCTAATATTGCTATAGTATTATAGCCGAGTTTCACTGGATCAACTACTGCACCAAATTGTTTTATTATTTCTTCATCGGTCATCTTTGTAACTCTATTATGAATTGTACTTGCAGCTAATTGTAATTTTTCTGATAATTCCCTATATGAAATTTTATCATTCATTTGTAATATATTTAAAATTTTCTTATCTACATCATCTATACAATGACAGTTCCAAGGACGATCTACCCGATCATCATTAAAAATCACACCATGTTCTATTGAAAACCCTTCGCAGCAGCTGTGATGAATTTTTCTACCTAATGAGTATTCTTCTCCACATTTAGGACAGGTTACCATAAAATCAACTCGAAATTTTATATTTGAAAATTATTTTTTTTATAGATCTGAATAAAGTTCAAATTAATCTTTTTCCTAATTTTGTACTTTATTAGTTTCTTACATATGAAATATATATATTATTGTATTTAAACCTATCGAAGATAATTCGGATATATTGCTTATCATCGTACATTGTGCGGTATATGATTATTAAGGTCGAAAGAAATTCGTATTTTCTAAAAATAAATCTTGGAATATTATAATCGATTTTCATACTATATTCTGAATTTGACCTCAATTATCAAATCTGGTTATTGTTTTATTTGTAGGGGAAAGAAATGGGAGAGGTTTTACAGAAATGTTTTTCAGTTTTAATTTAATTATCTAATTAAAAAAAAAATATGATAAATGAGAAAAAGTATGAATGGTCCAATTGAACCTTTTAAAATTAAAGTAGTAGAGCCTCTTAAAATACCCTCAGAAGAAAGAAGGAAAGAAGCAATTCGAGAAGCAGGATTTAACACATTTTTACTTTTATCTGACGATGTATTTATCGATTTGTTAACTGATTCTGGAACTACTGCAATGTCCGATAACCAATGGGCAGGTATGATGCTCGGAGATGAATCTTATGCAGGTAGTAAAAATTTTTATAATCTTGAAAAAGCAATACAAGATGTTTTAGGATATAAATTTGTAGTACCTACTCATCAGGGGAGAGGCGCAGAACACTTGATGTATAGGCATCTTACTAAACCAGGACAACTCGTTCCAAGAAATATGTATTTTACTACATCTAAAGCGCATGTGGAATTAGCTGGGGGATATATGGTTGATGTAATCAATGATAACGCCTATGATCCTGAAAATGAAGATCCATTCAAAGGCAATGTTGACATAAAAAAGTTACAAAATCTAATTGATGAGAATGGGCTTGAAAAAATTGCTTTTGTTAACGTCGAGATGAATGTAAATATGGCTGGTGGTCAACCAGTATCAATGCAAAATTTGAGAGAATTACGAGAATTTTGTAATGAGTATAAGCTTAAAATTATATACGATGCGACTAGATCAAGTGAAAATGCATATTTTATTAGAGACCGTGAAAAAGGTTATGAAAATACACCCATTGTTGAAATACTTCGAGAAATGATGAGTTATTCTAATGGATGTATTTATAGTTCAAAGAAAGATTGCTTAGTTAATATAGGGGGTTTCCTAGCTACTCATGATAAGGATATCTTTGATTACACTCGAGAAATGGTTGTATTATTTGAAGGATTACACACTTATGGTGGTATGGCGGGTCGTGATATGGAAGCTGTGGCCCGTGGCTTAAGGGAAGGCGCCCAATATGAATATCTTAAATATAGAATTAATCAAGTTCGCTATTTAGGAGATTTAATACAAAAAGCGGGAGTTCCTATCGTGAAACCAATTGGGGGTCATGCAGTATTTTTAGATGCATTAAGTATTTTACCTCATCTTCCGAGAGACCAATGGCCCGCGCAAACTCTATCTGCTGCTATTTATGAAGACTCCGCAGTAAGAACTATGGAAAGAGGTGCCGTATCTAAAGGTCGTGATAAAGATACAGGTGAAAACATATTTCCTGATTTAGAATTAGTAAGGCTAACAATTCCTCGTAGGGTTTATACAAACACTCAAATGGAATATACCGCAGAATCAATAATAAGACTCTATGAGAAAAGAGATACAATAACGGGATTAAAGATGGTTTTCGAACCTAAACATCTCAGGTTTTTCCAAGCTAGATTTGAACAGCAACCTCTATAAGGGTAATTAAAAACGTTTTTCAAGAACTGTAAGAATTGGGTTGAATCCAGTTTTACTAAACACATTAATTAATTTCTTATCAACTTGAAAGGGAAGGTTTATTCTGATGGAGTCGCATCCCCATGATTTGAGTATAGTTATGGCTTTATCTGCCAAGAGTTTGCCTACACCTTTTCCGATAAATTCTTTTTTAGTTGCCCAATTATCAAGGTAACCTGTATATTGACCTAAAGTATTTTTTGCTGCTTCTATCATACCCATACTTGTAACTTCCCCTGTGGATTTTAGTTCTACGATTAATGTAATCCGTTTTAAGTTCGGTTTAAATTGTCGTAGACCCGATGATTGTCTCCACTGTTTCTCATTGAAACCAATATCATAGGATTCATTCAGTTCTTTTAAAATTTCTAATGTAGCTTGATAATCTGAAGTTCGATAATTCCTAATTATAATTTCGTCCTCTTCTAATTCTTCATTAGACATTGATATTTACCTTTTTTTTTTAACTTTCAATTTTATCTATTAATTTTAAATCAATTCGTTGGGTAAAAAATGTTTGGTCTTCTTCCTTACTATCTCCTTTTTTAATGGAGATTAAATACTCATCAATATGTGGTACAATTGGAGATATGAATAAGAGTTCTTCTCCGGGATACCAATCATCAACTACTTGGCTCATAATCTCTTTTTCAAAATATTCCTTCACATGAGAAATAACGATCGAGATATTTTTTAATTCCTCTTTTTTATTATTTTGAACCATAATTTCAATTTCTTGACTGTTTTCAATAAAATTAATACTATTTATAGAAAGAGGAGGTTTAGAATTAAGATCATCCACTGATTTTTTCTGTGGATCAAAGAGCTCAATATCAGAAAAGCTATCCTTTCCACGAAGACTACTCAGAGGTGAAAATTCGAACCCTTTCATGGAAAAATATGATATAGCCTTTTGAGCTTTAATAGATGTAGAATCTGATTTTTTCTTGATGATTTTTGAGAAGTAGTGTTTGATAGTTTTATCAATTAATTCTCTCAAAAAAACCTTTATTTTGTTCCCCTCTTCAAACCGCTCTAGTACTTTAGGAGATTTAATCACTGATTCAGAAGCAATTTCACTTTCGATGATTTTATATAATTGATCTTCGAATTTTTCCCGAATTTCTGTTGATAATACTCGTATGAGGTCATCTCCAAAAATTTCAGTTTCTACAGGTAAAGATACAATGATTACAATAGTCTCTGGCGTTTCTTCTTTAAGACCAGCTCTCCTTTTTTGTCTTTCGGATTTTGCGAGAAATTTTTTTCCAAAAAAGGTGTAGCCCTTATATTCTAAGTCCACATGATCAAGTTCTTCTGATTCTAAAAACCAAACAGGATGAAACTCAATAGGGCGCATGTATTTTTTATTATTTCGTAGATTATCATCGGGATATATAAGAAGTGGGGTTTGACCTCTCTTTTCGTCAAAATACAGCACATAAGCTATAACTAAATCTTCATTAGGGTTTTTTTCCACTATTTCGTTCTCAAAAATATCCACCACTTACAACCAATCTGAAGAGTATTTGTGTGTGTGTGAATATATTCTTTGTATTCTAAAAATTTAACTAAAAAAAAAACAAACTAATATTAAATTAATTTAGTTGGATTTATTATGAGAATAACTGATGTTAAAACATTTGTGTTAGGACTTGATTTTAGGTTTAGAATTGGGGCAATGCCTCCAATTCAAGCCAGTGGAGTATTTATCAACATCAAGACTGATGAAGATATTGATGGTTGGGGATTGGCACACTGGAACTTGAGTAATAATGCTCAAAAAGTGTTTATTGATGAGGCATTATCCAAATTATTAATTAATAAAGATCCATTTATGGTGGAAGAAATTTATCACCAAATATACCATAGTAGTAATAGAATAACATACGGTATAGCTCATGCAACATCTGCAATCCAGGTTGCTCTTTGGGATATCATTGGGAAGAAAACAAACCAACCAATCTATCGCCTATTAGGGGGGATGAAAAATAAGATAAGGGCATACGCTTCAATGCCTCGGGGATATAAGCCTAAAGCGGCAATTGGAGCCGTGCAATCGGCACTCGATCTTGGAGGTTTTACTGGAGCAAAATTAAGGGTCGGAGGTAGGGGAGGTAAACCAGAAGCGATAGTCAAAGAAATGAGAGATGCATTTCCTAATTTACATATAATGGTCGATGCTAATTCACATTATCTGACTGTATCAGAAGCATTAAAGTTTGCTAAGGTTTGCGGAAAGAATGACATCGAATGGTTAGAAGAACCGATGCCATCAGATAACCTTAACGGATTAGCGAAACTGAGAAAAGAATCTCCAGTAGATATTGCTGGTGGTGAAAACGATATGGGAATATTTCGATTTGAAGATATATTATCAAGAGAATGCTATGATATTGTACAACCAGATGTAACTAGAAGCGGGGGTTTTTTACAATGTAAGAAAATAGATGCGATGGCAGAAGTGAAGGGTGTGAGATGTATACCCCACATTTTTGGGTTTGGCCTATCTTTTGCTGCAAATCTCCACTTCACATTATCTACTAAGTGCGATTGGTTGGAATTTCCATTCTATCCTGAAGAATTTCAGATCCTTGAAGAACCGATCAAAGTTGAAAAAGGTATTGTAAAGGCTCTAGAAAAACCAGGTTTAGGTGTGGAGATCAACAAGAAAATGTTTGAAGAGAATGTAATTAAATAATATTTTTTTACTTACTTTTTCTCTAGTTCTTTTCTTCTTTCTAATAAAATATCTCTGCACATTTTTGATTCTTTCTGGTATGTGAAGTAAGGAATAATCCAGAACAATGCTCCAATTAACCAAATAAATAACACTATTGAAAGTGCAAAAGGCAGTAATGAGATATTCCTTTCTATTAAGGAAGAAATTAATAAATTACCAATAATTCCACCAATGTTAACCATCAAGCCATTCATTGCATTAGCAGTACTCCTTAATTCTGGAGTAGTCACCTCAGAATACATAGCAAACTGGTTTCCTACTGGAAATGAGGAAAACATGTATCCTGTATATCCTATGATTAAGAAAAAAAACCAAGAAATAATAATTTGTAAAGGGTTTTCTGTAAAGAAAGGAGTTAAATAAAACAACATCAAGAAAATAGGTCCTAGTGCATTTCCTATAACTGATATTAGGACACGCCCCTTAATTTTTCCCGAACGAAAATAAGAATCTCCTACTTTTCCCCCTATAATAGCTCCTGGAAGAGAACCTGACCCTGCTAAAATGTAAATAGTAGTAGCTATTAATCCGGCATCATTTCCTTCCAATTTAGAACTTAAGTAAAAGATACCCCACGTTCCAAGCGTAGTACCAGCGATTCCTGTACATAACACTGTAAGGAGAATACCACCAGTGGTTTTGTTTTTTAATAGTTTTTTTAGATTATCAATGGTTAATTTATAATCATAATCTATCTTGCCTTCAAAATCCATAAATTCTGGTTCTGCTCGCCCTGTTTCTGGATCTGTTCCAGTAAAAATGTACATCAAGATAGTCGTTATTCCTAGAATAAAACCTAGAGCGTAAGCATACCTCCAGCCATTTATTCCTATATAACTCCCTAACAATCCACCAAAAATGATTCCCATTCCATTGCCTAATATTAATCCAAACTGCATGGTTCCAAATTTATTTCCGCGTTCTTTGGGAGGAAAAAAATCTCCAATAATCGAAAATCCAATCGGTAAAAAAGCACCCGTACCAATTGCTCCAACAATTAAGCATGTGGAATAGAAAATGTAGTTGAATGATAAAGAACTGAGACCATATGCTGTTATCCATAGAATGTTGGTGTACATGAATATTCTTTTTCGTGAATATTTTTCAGTGATTTTGTCTCCAAAATAGCCGAATACAAATATACTCATTGTTCCAATAATTAATGTAGAAGCAACAGTAATGCCAATACCGAGAGTCGTAGCTCCTGCAAGAGAAATTAATAAGTTATCTATATTCACCGGCAAGATTCCAGTACAGAAATAAACCATAAAATATAGAAGGAATAAAGAGCGAAAAGTTTTTTTTCTTTTAATGCTGTAAACTTCATCCATATTTCATATCAAATCTTATGCTTCGATCGTGTGAATTATAGAGGATTTTTAGATTAATACTATTCGAATTTCATTATATAATAATGCATATGTTAATAAGAAAAGATAAGATTAGAGTCTAAAGATTGTGCTATAATAAAAACAAACCTAACTCAAAAATGATAATACAAAGATCATGTACAAGCACAAAAGAAAACAAAAAAAAATAATACTTCTAAAATACAACTTAATTAGATATTACTTTTATAAATTTTCCTACACCATCCCTTAGAGTATTCAAAACTTCCTCATCTAATTTTTCTATTATGTGCCTTAGAGAGAAGTCTTCAAGTGTAGGTAAGAAATTTTGAAGTGTTAATCTGGTTAAATAATCTAAATGATCACAGAATGCAAATAACTTGAAATGAGGTGAACTTTCTATTAATACAGCACCTCGACTAACAGAGAAGTAATTCACTTGCTGTTGTAACCATTTTTTTTTAATATTCTCCCACAAATCATGAAATCCGAGTAGATAATTAGTTTCGTTCGAGGAAGCGTTCGTTTCATTCTGTAATAGTATTTTCCATGTGGTGTCTCGAGCTTCAATAACTATTGAATAAACCACACTTCTCTGTCTCGGTTGTGCATCCTCTGTTTTTCTGAATGTGAGTCTATTAAACATTCTTTGTAGTATCGAACCAGCTGATTTTCTTGTAGTACCGGTATTTAATTGCTCTAAATGATCGGTTAACTCTTTTTCCAGATTCTCTAAAGAATGCTCAATAGCAATCTTTCGAGCTTCTTCAAAATGAATAATTGCTTGTTCAGGTAAATTGCTCTCTTCTGCGAGTAGGCCTTTAAGCATCACCAATCTACAGAGATCTAAATGACTTTGTTTTTCTATTGCGATTATCTTTGCTAAATCTAAATGGTTATATGCTTGATTCAGATGCTCAAGTTTATCGGTTTCTTGGTAATAACAAAAATATCCCTCAGCAAGTCTAATTTCAATATCACTAGCGTCCTCAACTGATTGATTCTTAAACATGATTTTTCTTTCTTCTTTCAAGTTTTCAATCAATTTTAGCCAATTACCATGTAATTCTGCGTCTATCGCATTTAAATCATGCATAAAAATTCTCCCAACTGGTGAATTTAAAAAATCTGATTCATCTGGAAGGTTATTTCTGACAAAATCTAATAGTTCATCCGATTCAGTTTTACCTGCAATTCTCTTAAGAGTAGAAAGAAGATCCAGTTTATAGTAAGAGGGTAAATTTTCTTCTGAAAGAACTTTTTGACATAATTCCTTAGACTCATCATAGCGTTCAGAAATAAATAGAGTCTCTGCGATAATACTCATTAATGAGCTTCTTATAAAAAATTCTTCTTGAACTATTGGTAATTCTAATAATGCTCTTTGTCGCTTCAGAGCTTGATCATATAATCCTTGTTTAGATTCGAGAAGGGACATATTTGAAGAAATTACAGCATGAGTTCTCTCATCTCCCATTTCTTCACTAACTTTTAATACAATTTCGAAGACTTTTAGGGCTTTTTCTAAATCACCACTAGATTGATTGACAGCAGCATAAAAATTCCCTGTGATACTAATGATTTCACGATTTCCAGTTATCTGTCCGAAATTAAAAACTGGTTCTATTAAATACATTGCTTCATTAATTTTCCCCAGAAAATATAGCCTGAATCCATAATATCCTTGTAAAAGCATTAATCCAGTCTTCACTTCTAGCGATGTAAGTTTACTCCATTTTTTCTGACAATCATCATATAACTCTTCTAAAAGTTCATAAGCACTTAAACGAAGAAAAACTTCCGCTTTAGCAATTGCTACTTCTAATTGAATAAGAAGTGGCACAGTAGTGAAATCAAGATTCATTGCTTTTTCTATTAGATCTGGTGAAGGTGAAAATCTAGCTTGTAGGCGTATGTATATTGGATAACTCCAAGATTTAGGATCATAAGTATTTTTTATTAGATCTTTACCTTTTCCAAGAATAAAACCCCATTTCACTGCTAGAAATGATATTAATTGATTATTAGAATTCTTCTCTTTTAATTTTGTTAAATAATCATACCATTCACTTAATTTCATATCAAATGATTCTGAATAAGAAGATAGAATTTTTTTATCTTCATTATCAGCTAAAGACAAGTATATCCTTAGCTCTAATGGAATTGAACGCTGAAATTCATTCCACAGATCTGGAGTACCTTCTATACTTTCTTCTTCATAATAGTCTTTATGAGCACGGTATTCTCCTTTCTCATCTACAACGACAACATTGACATGAAACGAGCCTGAGTCAGATGGATGGCCAATCCTGATTGAAAATAATTTTCCAATCATTTCATTACCCGATTCAGTTTTTTGGAGATAAGTTTTGGGATTATTCAGATCAAAACTAATTTTAGCATTACAAATTCTACATTTGACCTCAGTCATTTTAATTAATCCCTCTTATGATTTTGAAAATAAGAGGTCTACTTTTTCAAATAATTCATTAATGATTTTAATTGAGGTGTTTTTTACCCATAATAGAAATCTCTTCTAAGAGATCATCGATCCCTGTTCCGTCCAATGAACAAGTTTCTACATAAGCTTGAAAATATTTATCATTTCCAACTACGGTTTGAATCAACTCCTTAGAGACATTCCTTTCTAAATCAATTTTATTACCTACTAAAATAAACCCGATACTTTCATTTTTACTATCCTTATCGAAATCCATCAACTCCAACCAATTATTAAGATTTTCAAAGGATTTATACATATCAACTGAGAAGACAAAGATATAAATATCAATAGCCTTGAGAACTTGATCTTTTAAGATATCTAGAGGATGCATACCTTCTACTCTTTGTCCTGCTAAATCATAGCATTGAAATACTAAATCTCCGTAATTCCAAGTCTCGATTTCCATGAAAGGAGTGCGCGTTATTTTTTTACTTTCTATCGCCTCATTACTTAAAGAACTTTTTGTACGATGATTTGTTTTTCGAAGCATTGCTTGTACTAATGTTGTTTTTCCTACTGCTCCATCCCCTACAACCGTCATCCGAACCAGTTGTTTAGTTTTTTTTAATCGTGATAAAAATTTAGATAGTTTACCCATGACTTATACCAATTATATATTTATAATTAATTCAATTTTTGAAATGAAATTTAAAAATTATCCCTTGTTAAGAAAGTAGCTATGTTTCTAATAATTAATATTATAATATAAGTGAATACATTTTAGTATGTATTTCGTGTTATTCAATGAAACAAAGAATCGATGTTTTAAACCATTATTTGTTTTAATAATTATAATATTATCGATGGCATTTAGTTATAAAATTGTTGTAATATTGTTATATATATTTAAGAGTTCGAACAGAGATTTAGAATAATTGCCGACGTTAACTATATTTTCTCATTATCTCTCATTGTCATAACAATTGGATTTAAAAAAACTTAAGTGAAAACCTGCGTAAAGTCAAGAGATAGATTAAATTCTTTCTTATCCTTATCGTATTCATGCTTGGAATTGTAAATTATAGATTCAATAACATCATCAGTTAGTATATTTATAATCGACTTATCTATCTTTGACCAATGGGGGAATCCCTCAAAATAAACGTTCCAAGGGGATAATTCATTATTCCTAGATCTTGTAATGATTTCTTTGGAAAGAAGAGTCCAGAATAAAATTAGTCTGTATGAAATTCCTGTATTAATTTTTAATCCCATTCTTTTAAAACTTCCAAATGCAAGAATCATTAATAGAGCTAAAGAATATCTCATCTGAATTTTATATGAATGGGATAAATATTCCTTTTGTATTAATTCCCAATTGAGATTGCTAATGAATTCATTATCAATATTCTTTATACTTTCTTTTAACTTATTGAAATAAAATTCACGTGTTAAATGTGGTTTTGTTTCAACAAACTGGAATATTCTAAGGGCTCCAGCGAGTCTCCATTCCAACCAATCTTGAGAATAAATTTTTGCTTTCTTTAAAGCTAACTCTTTATCTGGCCAATAATTTAAAAGAATTTTTAATTTGGAACTTATTTCATCATAATACTTGATGTAGTGGTCATAGATTTTTGTGTAAAAGTAGCCAAGAATATCAATATATGTAAAAATTTCTAAAATATCTATGAACCTGCTAATGGCTTTTTCATATGAGAGTAGCTTAATGAATTCTGGATCATTTAATAGTGAATATATCCCATAAAAAGTAGATTCTCCGGTATATACAGTAGCAATAAGCAAGTGATAGTGAATAACTTTTTTGATAAGCAGTTTCTCGACATCTGAAAGGTCAAAGTGTTCAAGCAAATTCTTACTAGATATGAGATGATAACTATGATGGGGATGTTTTTTATTGTCTAATAATCTCCCTATATCATGATATATTAAAATTATTGGAATAATTAAATGGTTATGAGAGTGCAGATTCAAGATTTTTTCTCGAATTTTAATTATTGATTCTTGTGAAAGAGTTTCATGAGAGAACTCACCATTTATTATTAAAAAGAATACTTTAAACGATCTAAATATATGCCTTATGGTTCTTTGAAATTCATCTTTATTTCGGGCTCGAAAATCATGAAAAATATGCTCTAAATTTGGAAATATTGATACTAGATTAGAAAATTCATCTGACTCGTCAATATTAGCTGTTGAATCAATCCAAGAAAGTTCTATATCGTTAAATAATTTACTTAGAGAATCTATCATATATCATACAAATTTAAAATAATAAAAAAAGATAATTTATAGTAAAATAGAACTAAATTTTAACTAAGATTTTTACAAAATTCCTCTCTTTTGGCTCGAGAAATCTTTCAAAAGTTTTTTGAATATCTTTCAAAGGAACTACTTCTGATATAAAGTTGCTTGAATTTATTCTATTATCCGCAAACAGTTCAATGGCAGCTAAAATATCATCACGATCATGACCTAAACATCCTTTTAAAGTTACTTCCTTTGAATTTATCATGAACATGGGAAACATGATACTTCCTTTATGCATCCCCTCTAATAAAATCGTCCCGCCTTTTTTAATATAATACACCGAATTTGATATCGTCTCTTCATTTCCTACGCAATCAAAGATAAAAGTCGGATCTCCAAACATTTTAGTGATCTTTCGTATTTTTGTTCTGCTTGGGGCAACCGCATGTGATGCTCCAATTTCTATTGCTTTGTTCCTAAGAAATTCATGAGGTTCGACGACGGCAATATAATTTGGATCCTTCTCAATTAGTAAAGCCTTTAAAAAACATAATCCAACATTACCACCACCTATAACGAGAATATTTTCATTTTTTTCAATTCTTGATAATTTAAAAGCCCTCATCGCCAATGCAAACGATTCAATCATGACAGCATCTTTTACTGAAACATTTTCAGGTATATGAAACAGAGATCTCTTTGGTACTTTAATGTACTCCTGAAATCCTCCATCTTGAAAAACACCCATGGCATTTAACTCCCTTTCACCTAACGAAAGAGAGATGTTAATACAAACCACTCTATCTCCAACTCTGACTTCAGTAATATTTTCACCTATTTCTATTACCTCCCCAGCAATTTCATGCCCCATGACTAAAGGAGTTTGATACATTTTGTATCTAAAATTAGTGATATCACTCCCACAAATTCCACAGTAATGAACCTTAACCAATGCTTCATCTGGGCCAGGAACTGGTTTAGGATAGTCTTCTCTATATAAAATCTTTTGGATTTCCTCAAAAACTGCTGCTTTAATTTTTACTCAACTCATAAATGTTTACATATTCTAATTTCTAAATCACAATCATATTTAATTTGTGAGAGGCACTACCTAGTTATAAATCTTTCTCTAGCATATTGAGTAGTCCAAAAAATAAAAATCATGATTAAATAGAGAGAGCTTAAATTAGAATTTTCCACGTACCAAGAGATTACATAATAACTTTAAATCTAATCTGTCAAAAATCCTTTTCTCATTTTTGCTATTTCCTTATTTCTCTTTGAGGCATTTGTTGCCACAGTATTTTACGTTATTCTCGACTTAGTTGCCCCCGGATGGAACACTGAGGTATATGTAG
>JAHLWT010000139.1 GCA_019057775.1 Promethearchaeota archaeon | reverse complement strand
CGCATAGGAACAATGGAAGTAGAATCTGCTATAGTGAGTCATCCAAAGGTAGCAGAAGCTGCTGTAGCACCCTTTCCGCATAAGATAAAGGGGCAAGCTATTTGGGCGTTCGTGACGTTAATGGGTGGCATTGAAAAATCAGCGAAATTATCGAAAGAGATTCGTATGCATGTTAGGCAAGAGATTGGTCCAGTATTTCAGCCGGATGTTATTCAATTTGCTGATGCTTTACCAAAGACGCGAAGTGGTAAGATAATGCGCAGGATTTTGAAAGCCATAGCTTCGGGCACAGAAATCGGTAATGTTACGACCTTAGCCGATCCTTCAGTAGTCGATGTATTGCTTGAAGAGCGCAAGAAAATGGATGTCGAAGTAGGTTAAACCTCAATTTTTTTTTATTTTTTTATCTTTCTCAAATTTTTTTTAATTTTTAGAATTTTCAGTTAAATTCAAAGAGGAATAAAATCGGAAAAGATTTCAAATGATATTAAATTCTGCTAGGATGAGTAATTCTCATCTCTTTTGAGGATAAGAGGAATTAAATCTTCTCTTCCCGATTTTCTTAGTCTTTTTATGTAATTTTCCAGTTCATTCCGAGTATGGAACGGGCCACCTTCTTCTATTACTGTTTGCATTGGATCGATTTTTGAATTTGAATTAGTCATCATTTCTTTATGCCATTCATTAAGGTATTGAAGACCTTGAGATACAACCCCTTTTTTTTTTTCTGCTAAATTTTCCGTCATATGAAAATCTTTTTCATAATCAAACAACATAATCTCTGGGAAGTTCTTTAGACCAGTGTGAAATGTTTTTATAAGTGTCCAATTTTCGAATCGGACAGTCCGTTGACAACTCCAAGCATTTTGGCTAATTATTAAGTAATGTCTTCCAAAATCTTCTTTATTTTCGATCTCTTGGTAAAAACTTTTCCCATCCCAACTATTCGGTACTTTTCTCCCAACTCCTTTTAAAATGGTAGCCGCAACATCTGTTTGATAAATTAATGAGTTGTAAACTTTTTTCCACTTTTTCCTTGGCCACTTTATAATCATCGGTACTCTGTTTATGATATGGCACGCTGTGGTATGATCTCCATAGACATTAAGCTCTCCTTGACTCTCCCCATGATCTGCACTTATAATAATAAGAGTATCATCGTAGATTACTAATTTTTTAAGTAAGTTGGTAATTTTACCTATATAATCATCAGTATATCTAATCCCTACATCATATCCATCAATCCAGAGTTTATAATCATCCAAATTTTGAATTTCCCTAAATCCTGCTAATCTAGGATGACTTTTGAAGTGACGTACATTTTTATAGCCTGTTGGTTCACAAGCACTATGAGGCCCATAACTATTCCTATGTTCATTAATAATATCCTGTGTTATCCAAGAGGGTGGAGGATCATTTTCAAAGGGATTTCCATAAGATTTTGGAGTTCTGTAAGGCGTGTGAGGATCCCAGAAGTTTACGTGTAAAAACCAGTTATCTTTACTACCATTTTCTAGTAACCATTTTTCTGCGTATGGGAATACTTGATCAGCCCTCTCAATTCCCCTTAAACCTGGATTATACATTTCTCGCCATCCTGAATAAAACCAAAAAGCGGAATGGCGTTCGGCATATGGTGATATAGATACTGTATAATATCCTGCTTCTCTTAATAAGCTAACCCAAGATTGAAGTGCTTCTTTATCATTGAATCCTCGGTCTTTCCCTGTCAATCTCATATCTGCAGCGGTGCCACCATGACCTACAATACCTGTATGAATCCCAAACTTTCCTGTAAATAATGAAGCTCTAGAAGGTAAACATGGAGCATCAGATACATAGCATTCTGTAAATATTGATCCTTCTTGAGCAATTTTATCGATATTTGGAGAAGTATTCCTATGATAACCATAACAGCCTAGATGATCTGCTCTTAATGTATCGATATCTAAATATAAGATTCTAACCCATAATCACTTCTTGTTAATTATCTATTTTTATATTTTAATTATTATTTCAATTTTGAATGACAAGTTACGCAATATGCATGAGTTCCATCATTAAGAGCGCCGCACATTGGACAAATTAACCTTATCGCCCTTCTTTTCTTTATTTCAGCCTCTTTTTGAGCCTGAAATTTAGCTAATTTTTCTGCTACCATTCTTGCTTCTTTCTCCTTAGCTTCTCTTTCTGTCTTTTCTTTAGCTTCTCGTTCAGCCTTTTCTTTAGCTTCTTTTTCAACTTTTTCTTTAACTTCTCGTTCAGTCTTTTCTTTAGGTTCTTTTTCAGCTTTTTCTCTTGCTTCTCGTTCGGCTTTCTCTCGTGCTTCATGTTCCATTTTTTTACGCTCTTCTTTTTCAATCCCATCGAATTCTTTTTTCTCTTTCCTTTTTTCCATTTTGAATTTTATTTTCTCTTTGCTTTCCTCAAATTTTTCTTTCATATCTCCTATGTTTTCTTTCAATTTTTCAGAAAATTTACTCAATTTACCTTTTGATGGTTCTCCTACATCTTTATCGTCATTCATATTGGAATTCCTCTTAAAATGCAATTAAACTATTATTTATTGATAAATTTATCTTTAATATTTTATATTTATTACCATACAATTTATTTATATCATTGTTTGAACCTAAGATTACCAAATTTAAATGATCATATGTATATATATATCTAGTGAGTAAAAATGCCATCACGATC
>JAHLWT010000138.1 GCA_019057775.1 Promethearchaeota archaeon | reverse complement strand
CACTTTTGTAATCCTTTGGCCTCCAGTACCACATTTTCTTCTTTGGAGCATAAAAGAACCCTATCTCTTTTATTTGTTTACAGTATTTCCTGGTATTACCACTTAACCATATCCAGTTTCCACAGATTTCAATGGTGATATCAAAGTGAATGATCTGGTTGATGATGTCAGGGAACTTGAAATAATCCTCTTTACCCTGGGTTGATTGTTCGTTAAACTTAAATATTGGATCATCAATTATACTATTGTATTCAGCATTGATCCTTTGCATGATAATAGTATTCCCACCAGGACGATCCGGGTGATACTGTAAGGCTAAATTTTTATATAACTTCTTAACCTCATCAATGGTTTGGCAATTCGTAAAATATGTTGTTTTCATGACTTAACTTTTAACAAGTTCATTCAGTTCTTC
Source organism: Promethearchaeota archaeon (assembly GCA_019057775.1). The sequence goes on along the minus strand of JAHLWT010000138.1, from coordinate 9,965 downwards.
CTTGATCCTTCTGGCAATGTCACCTCTCCAAGTATGTGCGTTACCTAAAAAGTATAGAACAATACTTTTGGCTGAATCCTGAAAATACATTTCGTCAATAGAATCTAATGACATCATGGCATCAAGATAAGGAACTGCACCAAAATAAACGTTTCGCCAATTCCATCTAATCTCTTTAGCAATTGCACTAATAGGTCTTAATTGTTTTTGTTTCATCGTAAAATAGTTTTATGGTTTAAAAATGAAAAGGGGATCATCACATTAATGTTCCCCTTAAACTCATACTGAGAAATAAAAAAGGGAGCATCTATAGTCATACCCCCTTTCTTCGGATAATAAACCGGTTAAAATCCTTCGCTACGTTTTTTCAGTGGTTTTTTGTTATCGAGGAAACCGTCTCAAAAAAACAGTCAAAAAATACAGCATAACCCCGGTGATTATTAGTGAATTAAAATGATGGAGAAGGTATTTCAGGAGGGCTAAAATGAAGCGATAGAGCCTTATTTTTCTTACTAATAAATTATACTTCGCACTTGAAATTGTCCCTCTAAAGCCTTACTTTTGCGTACAGAAGGGTAATGAGGTGGGATTGTATCTTTATATAAATTGAAGATTCAGGTTGTATTTTATCCGAGATAATTTCGATGAAAGTTGCCAGCTATAAAATCGAATTACTACCCTCAAATCCAAGAAGAATACTTTGTTTTAAATCAAATAATTTCGTAATTTAACGAAAGCTAAACCCAAGTTTGAAGCTATATAAAATGTAAAGACAATGCTGTTATACAAACGTTATGCTATATTTTAAAAATGGACAAACAAAACATCATACTAGATTTTCAAGAATATAAACAAGTGGATTTTAAGCCTATTTATGAAGATGGACTTGGCGGAAAAGGAGCAATAAATAAAGAGGCAAATGATAATAATGAAAAAAAATTCTATTTGCAGAGAGGAACATGTCCATTTTGTAAGATTCAAATTCCAAAAGTCCTTGATCGAAATGATTTTGCATGGTTTAAAAAGGTATGGCATTGTAAAAATTGTGGTTGGTGGGAACTTGAAAATGTATACAATTGGGGAGGTGCTCACCATCATATTGCAATGGAAGGATACTATAGATTCGGAATTGTAAAAAAATTTGACCAATCTGATAAAGATTTACCTATAAATTCTTTAATAAGAGAATTGAATTATAGAAAGGAATTATTGTATAAGATACATCCTACCAAAATGGAAGAACTTGTAAAGCACGTTTTTGAATCGTTTTATAATTGTGAAGTATATCATTGTGGTAAATCCCATGACGGAGGTATAGATTTAATTTTAATCAATTCCGACAATCCAACATTAATTCAAGTTAAAAAAAGAGAAAATCCTAAGTCTGCAGAATCTATTTCAACCATTAGAGATTTTTTAGGTGCAATTCTACTGAATAAAGCACAGAAGGGAATTATTGTTTCAACAGCAGACCATTACACATACGAATCTATAAAGGCATTTAAAAAAATTATTAATGAAAATATTTTGGCACAGTTTGAATTAATAAATTTCAGAAGATTTGTAGAAATGCTGGATGTTGTTGGAAATCAGACGAACGATCCTTGGAAAAATTACTTAGAAGATGATATTAAAAATAGAAATTATTACATGCATTAATATAAAACATAGCATAACATGCAATATAGTAAAAGCGGCAAAGTGCTTAATTGGGGCGGTTTTACCCCGTTTCAACTTCATTTCATTTTGATACGGAATCACTCGCAATCCGCTTCATGCCATATTGCAAAACGTAATTCATTAGTTTCAAAGAATGACAAACGATGAATGAAAATATCCTTTACCACCAATAATATACACCATCCTCAGGCTCCTTGAAATTTTTACTGCTGTTACCTTCAAAATATCTTCCTCTTTGAACTCGTCAATAGCCTTAATACATTTCACCCAAAATGGACAAAAAATTCTTTTTAGCTTATACTTACCGTCAATAATAAGGACGCTATTGGTATTGGTGGATTTACTAATTTCTCTGAGATAGTCATTATTATTCATCAGATAGAGGACACCATGCTGAAGACTTTTAAGGATGAGATGTATTAATTTCTTAAACATGGCTTAATGTTCACTGGGTAATAAGGCTGTATTGCGCTCCACCCAAATTTCTATCTCCTTCATAGGGAAGTCTGAGTATTCAATCTCCTGAGCTACCATAAGCTTATCATAACCATCAGTACAGGTTATAATCCATGAATCGTTGTCCTGCTTTTTGAGTTTCCATACCTGGAATGGATTAAGGTAAAATCCTTTTGAAGATTGGTATGAGAGGATGAGGTCGAATAACCAATAGGCTTCACCTTGCTTTCTTACATAGTCACAACCGTCTGTGAGAAGTAGCCTGGCTCCGTTAAAAAGCTTGTGTTCCCAATAACGTAATGTTCCAGTAAAATGAGCCAATGTTTCTTTAAATTGTTCTTCAGTAATTTTATCTTTTGTTTCCATATTAGTATATTTTGCAGTTAAAATAAAAAAGGGGCAACCAGATTGATTACCCCTTCGTTAGTAAGATTGGTTAGCTTATGCTACCTCCTGTTTAACTTCCTCATCGAAAATATGCTCCTCAACCGTACTTGGTTCAGGGTTGAATTTCCAAGTATGTTTCAGCTTAACCGTCTCTTTGGTTCCTGGGATCTGAAAATCATACTCGTCACAAGCCGTCCTTTCGATTTTGCCTGTAAGAGACTTGCCAATCAGGGCTTCACAACGCTGATCGTTGAAGGTGCACGTAATAGAACAGCGTCTTGCTGTAGCATAGATGTTACCTGTTTGTTGCGATTCGACTAATTCGATCTCGCCAGATTCCAGAAGGAGTACATTGAAATTTTCACCTTCCGAATTCTCTCTCTGTTTAAAACCAACGATTAATACCATAATAAATTTTTTTTAGTTAAACAATAAGAATGCTTTTTTGGCAGGAACCCACACCGGGTACTGCCCCAATTTCGGAAGGGTGACTGGGTAGCTTAAGATGGTTCGCACTCATCTGATACATTTTTTTTTAATTGAGAGGGTAGGCAATTCTACTGGGAAACCTTCATGCCAGCATAGCTTTCCCAGCTCCGGGCAGACCGACCATGATCCTGTTAGATTATCCATTTAAGACTTAATCCCCGGTCTTGAGAAGGCTGGGGGCTTCTATTGACTTTCGGTTGTCAATGTTGTATATTTACACTTTCAAGACATTAAGAGGACTATGAAAATAAGTAGAGTTAAACCTCAATTCATTGGGATTTGTGTTTTTAGCATTATTTGTATTTCCCTGTTTTTTTGTAAAAGAGAGGAAGTTATCCTACCCGGCGACCTTACAGGTGTAGTAACCAATGCTTCAACCAGTGAACCTATCCTGGGAGCAGGTGTTAAATTAAGTCCTTCCGATGATACAACAAGCTCAGGCTTATCCAAAAGTGGATTTGATACTCAAGATAATGAAGAAAAGGAAGTTTTTTACGTTGTAGATGAAATGCCAAGTTTTAAAGGTGGAAGTATAAACAATTTTCAAAAGTGGGTAGCAAAAAATTTGAAGTATCCTGAAATTGCCGCAGAAAATAATATCAGTGGACGAGTGTATATTATGTTTGTTATTGAGCCTGACGGTAAGATGGGTAATGTTACAATTAGCCGTGGAGTTGATCCTGCTCTTGATGCTGAAGCAATCAGGGTAGTGAAGTCTTCTCCAAAATGGACTCCGGGGAAACAAAGAGGTAAACCAGTAAGAGTATCTTATACAATCCCGATTGCATTTAAATTACAATCATTTTTTTCGTCACTCTTTGGTTGTGTGTTAATTACAATAATACTATTATGCTTTTTAATATTTAGAAAGAATTTTCTAAAGATAAAAAAATATGGAAGGTAGGCAAATATTGGTTCGTTGCATAAAAGACACGGCACTGGTGAGATAAAATATAATCCTTTTTGATTTCAAGGCTGTCCTCACCGAGCAGCTTTTTTTTGTACACTTTGATAAAGCAAGGCTTAAGTAATTAATGAAATTGCGATTAAATTAAAATAGTAGGTCGTATCAAAGCCGACATGCACTTAGCCAAAATCGTTGTGTACCATTTTATAAATCTTTAATATTTAACTTTTATTATTAACTAATTTAAACCCTATGTAATCATGAAAAAACTAATTTTAACAGCAGCTCTGATCTTAGTGGCAGGAACCGCTTTTGGACAATCACTACAAAAAGGAAACCTAATTGGCATTCATGTATTAACAGTTGATCTAAAACCTGGTGTTACTATGGAGCAATGGAAGGAATTCTATATTAGTAAGGTAATGCCAGAGGGTGAAAAACACTCTCCAGACTGGAAGGTATATTTAGTAAAAGGAATTAGAGGTGAAAATGAAAATAGTATTGGTTTTATCCATGTCATAAAATCAGAGGAGCATCGGGGCAAATACCTTAATGAAGATGGAAGTATAACTGAATTAGCAAAAGCTATTCAGGAAAAACTAAATCCCGTAAATGAGGAATTAGAAAAATTGGGAACATATACCTCAACAAAATACACTGACTGGTTGATACAGTAGAATTTTATTGATTATCACAAACATTAAAATAGCACACAAAAAGCGGGTACATGTGCGGAACGAAGTTAAGTTGTGGTTTGATAAAAAAAGCCCGGCCCTTGGATGAGAGTCGGGTTTTTCTTTTTGGTTCAAGATTAGTCAACAGTTTATAGCATTCGCAATTAAATTATAATAGTAAGGATAGTTATTCCTTTACTGAAAGTCCTTCACAGGAGAAATTAAGATTAAGCTATGTTTATTTATTTGTGAGAATTAATAAAGCTGGAATTCTATCGTTTCGGTAGGCGTTTTGACAACCACGTACGAACGAGAAAATATTCCAATGGGAGTTATTCAAATTTTTCTACTGTAACATTTACCCCTTTTACCCGTGTTTGCCCACAAAAAACCCGCATCAAACCCAGGTATAATCAGTGTTTGGGTAAATGGTGAAATAGTTTTTAATAAGTTTCGTTAAAAAGTATAATATATAACAAGTAAAAGTACTATAACTTTTCCCCAAATCCCCAATCCCTCATTATTAGAAGGATTGGACTGGGTAAAGTATTGGTTAAAATAGGGTATTTTGTGATTTTTTTGTTAGCAGGAAGTAGTAATCATACCCACTATGGAGCAGGTCATTCCAATCTAAATTTTTAAGTTGTGCATATATCTTTAACCATTTTGTAAAAGTATTCTGTTTCATGAATTTATAATCTGGATATATATCCTGGAATTCATTAAATTTTTCAGTTTTGTGATACTTGATGTCCAATTTGATATTATTCATGACATAGTCAACGAATTCGGGAGAGGTTTCAGCAACCAACTTATTGTATTCGATATTAACAGGCATTGATTCAACTATTCCATTTTTCAGGTAGAATTGGCAAGCATATATCATCAACGAGTAAAACAAATCCCATTGTTCTTTGTTCCAATCATAAAAAAACATGTGACCGTATTCTTCTATGGGAGTATATTTATCGCTGAAGTAATTTGATAGCTCAAATTCATACATCCTTCTTGCATAAGAACTGCCAACACCCCTGAGTGCATAATTTGTAGTAATAAGTATTTTGGGTGATTTATGAAAAGGTATTGTATATCTATCTTGATATTTTTTTTCAACCGTAATACCTTCACTTATAGCAGGGAATAGTTTCTCAATTTTAAAGTTATTTCCGACATCGTCGATTAACAGGATTTTAGTGTCTGGCTCGACTTGTTGAAACAAAAACCTTGAAGACCAGGAGAAATTTTTTCCATCTTCAGGTGTAAGCTTTCTTAATTTTCCGAGGGAATACCCAATTAAACTTTTACCTGTACCACCATTAGGATTTTCTGTATTATCAGCATCCTGCAATATTACTGCCGCTGGACGTGATTGGTCCTTATAGCTGTGCAATAAGAACCCGTTTATGCTAAACAAATGGTTAAATCGCTTCTCTGACCACTCTGAATCTCCTTCTATCCTTGTTATGTCTGTATAGAATTTGTAAAATATTGCTTTTTCTTTAACTTCCTCAAAACTCTTTAAATCGATTTCATGGTCAATAACTTGGGATTGCCATATACATTCATTCAAGTCATTATAATCTATTATGTCAATTCCTTCTTTTGTTACTTTATATCCGCCATTTTTGAAAAAGAAGAATGCCTTATTCTTTGTATCCGTGAAGAATTTACCATCAAAACTTGATAAAGTTGAAACTTTAATTTTGGATAAAAGACTATCTAGTTTCTGGTAAACTGCATCAATAACTTGCCATGAAACATTTTGGTTTTTAAGATCAGTTATTATACGCCCACTTAAATAGTCAATAGTAATTGGGAAAGCACGGTTATTTGTCAACTTTATTAAAATTGCTTCTTTATCCCTTCTTCTTTTATCAAGATAGTACTTTCTTATTCCGTGAAACTCAAGGTATTCAAAAAATCGACCAGGAGAAATGTTAACCTTATTACCGTTTCTAACTTTCCAAAATCTGGGCTTTTGTTTAAATTTCCCATGTTCAAGTGTTTTTTCTCCCTGGGTAAAATTTTTCTGATGATGATAGGAGCCCCTATTATGGGGTATTCCACTCTGAGGTCTTTCCTTAACATTCATGATTTTTATCTCCTACTATTTTTCAGGTTTTATAAAAAATGTGTTTAAAAACCCCTCTCTCGCTTCCTTGGTATACCATATCTTACCATTTACCTTTACATAACCAATCAGCTTTTTAGAACGCCAATCAGCAAGTAAACGTTCAGATACCTTCCAATTCCTCATCATGTCAGAATTGTCCCACAGGTCGTTCTCGGGTTTCATTAATTTGAGCAACTGGTTAAGCTGAATCTTAATCTCCTCTTGCCCCTTTTCAATCGGTCGAATTTTACAATTCAACAAATATTCGTCCATTACAAATCCTCCTTCCTATTTGTTTTATTACTCTCGAGGAAATCCATAATATCCTCATACTTGTACAACCACATTCCATCAATATTACTAGCAGGAATATGTCCCCCAATCCTTAAGGATTGTAATTTTGCGGCAGAAATACCACCCATTAGTTTCCTAGCATCTGAAGATTTTAACCATTGTTTTTTAATTTCATCCTTTTTTAATAATTGTTTTAAATCTTCCATCAGTCTCTCCTTAAATTCAGAGAGATGGTTTACCGTTACAATTTGATTTAATTCCATCAAACAACTATTTTAAATAAATAATAATATTAATTAATACAAAGGTAAGTAAAAATATTGATTAAACGTCAATATATCAGACATTTAACTTTCGGATGACTTTCGCGAAAGTACAAGTTGGTAAGTAAATAATTATCCTAGATTACGATTGGAATAGTGGAAAAGGGAGTTAGCTTAAATCTTTCATAGGAGGTATTGTGAAATCTCCTTTATTCGCTGGGGTGAGAGAATTCCATCTTGGATTTAATTCTTTTTCCAAAGTTCCAGTAGTAGTATTAATGTCGAATAGTTCAATTACGATGTTAGAAAATTTTGAGATTGAGTCAATTTTACCTTTTCCCTTTGGATGCTCAATAAAGCCCTGTTGAACTAACGTCTGAAATAAATAGCCAAACTGAGAAGGAGATCCTAACCATTTAAGTTTTGTTCTCTGCTCTATATCTTCTTTTTCAATATAATTACTAAATAATTTGGTATAAAGATCTAAGTATGTATTTAGAAAAGTAATTATTTCATTTATAGCGTGGTATTGTAATTTAAGAAACTCGGATACAATAAAATAATTCCTCAGTTCTTTATCTGAGAATTTTTTAGGCCATTTAAAATCATTTCTTCTGTAATAAACCTGTATCGAGCTTAATGTTTTTTTAACAAACTTCTTTCGTATAACCTGTAATCGGTTGAGAATTCCAGTGAAATATAAAATCAGCTCCTTGTTTAACTTTGAGTCGATAATATTATCTATGATCTCGTTAATAGTGTTGAATTTAATTTTATCTATAAATCCTTCGTATTCATCTAAAGATGTGTGACCATTAAAGTCAAAGACATAGTAAGGATTAGGATCTTCTCCAAGACATTCAACTTTAGGATTTGTTAAATCACATTTTAATAGCTCCTTAATAAATTCTCCAATTGATGTTGTTTCCATCATATATAACTTTTACAAGATTTCATAGGTCAAAATAACTTAAAATATTATAAATAATAAAAAGTATTTCTTATCCTGTTTTTTTTGTATTGTGGTGGTCTTTAATTTTTTGTTTAAGTTTCTGCATATCAATAGAAATTTTAGTGTCAACTACCTTTGAATAAATTTGGGTAGTTCTCAGACTCTTATGCCCGAGCATTTTACTTACAGTTTCAATTGGTACACCATTTGTTAGAGTAATCGTTGTTGCAAATGTATGACGGGCTAAATGTGTGGTAAGATTCTTTTTAATATCACATATATCAGCAATTTCCTTCAAATATCCATTCATCTTCTGGTTACTGGTTACAGGTAATAACTTCCCTTTTACTAAACATCCTGGATCGTCCTTGTACTTATTTATGACTTCGATAGCCCTTGGTAATAAAGGTATGCTTGATCTTCCTCCAGTTTTACCTCTGTAAATGGTAATCCACTTCTCTCCATCAATACCAGTTTGGATATTATCTGGAGTTAACTTTTCAACATCTCCATATGAAAAACCTGTGTAAATCTGGAAAATAAAAACATCCCGTACCTTCTCCAATCTTTTGATTGAAAACTCTTTTTGGAATAAGATGTCTATTTCCTCCTGGTTAAGACATTCACGGTAGTTTTCCCTGTAATTACAAGAGAAATTTCTAAAAGGGTTGAGGTTCAACCAGCCGTTAGTAACAGACATATTAATCACTCTGTACAAATTCTTTATACTTTTTGTCGACGAATTATGCTTCAGATTTCGTTCAGTCTTTAGATAGGTCTCATAATCAACAATAAATTCGTGTTTTAAATCACCCAATTTTATATCCAACTTATTGTACCGGGCTTCCATGAATTCTTTCAAACTGTTTAGGGATGATCTGTATCTTTTCAGCGTAATTGCAGAATAATCAATTCCCACCTTTGTTTCCACAAGCTTATTGTGCTTCTCAAATGCTTCGACAAGAGTAATCTGGTTTTCACTTTTACCGCTAAGCTCATTTACCAATTGTTGGACAGAAAGTCTTTCCCCAATATTATCGAGCTTAATGAAACATATATCTATTTTGTTCCTGAGATTTGTGAGATAAGCATTAATTGTCCTTGCATATTCACTTCGTCCTGAAATCCTTTCAGCTGATTTATCCCACATATCAGGCTTAATTTTCTTATGCACAGACATCTCAACCCTTTCGCCATTAAGTGTTAATCTTAAGTATACTGGTGCCTTCCCAGCTTTATCGACTTTTGCCTTTTTAAGGTAAAAATGGTTAACAAGTTTATTTTCCATTGTGAATATTTTATGGGTTAATAATTACTACCAGGATGTTTAAAGAATTACACAATTTTTGTACCGTTTTAGTCTGCAAAACCATGCAATAAACTGCAAAATAATCAGAATCTTACAGCGTTGAGAGAGACCAATCCAAAAAATTAAAAATAGGTCTCGATTTTACCACCTTTTTGGGGAGTATTCACGAAAATTTTGAGTAGGCAGGAATAAAAAACCGCCTAAAACTCATTGATTTTAAGCGGTTATGAAAATTATGGTTATCAAAAAGTTGCCCCGCCAGGGTTCGAACCTGGGCTCTTCTGATCCAGAATCAGACGTGTTGCCAATTACACCACGGGGCAATTATGGTTTGCAAAAGTAAGAACATAGTTTTAAAAATTGATAAAAAAAAACCTTAATTTTCAGATTTCATGGGGTAAACGTGGCAAGCCGAAAACTATTCCTGAGGAGCAATGGTAC
>JAHLWT010000137.1 GCA_019057775.1 Promethearchaeota archaeon | reverse complement strand
AAGCCGTAAAGAAAAGAAAAAGGGGCAAGAAAAAAACGATAATTATTTTTGCGGTGAGGAATCATTAATATATCTCAATTGAATAAGGTAGTCTCATCTGAATACCTTCAGCATGAATGATTTCTTTTAGATTTCTATAATGCCGGTATGATTCACCTAATTCCGATTGCAGAATTCCGGATTTGATATCACCTGTAAGATCCTTCAGAAGTTTTTGGAAGGGATCGATTTGCCTTGGCAAAGATACAATTCGGTATTGTTCAAGGTTTGCCATTTCAGCAGCAATTTCAATTGCCCTGTTCATTCCGCCAAAAACATCAATAAGTCCTATATCTTTTGCATTTGCTCCACTCCATACTCTCCCCTGACCAATCGAATCAACTGCTTCTTTAGTCATGTCCCGGTTGTCAGCAACATGGGATATGAAAATAGCATACGTTTTTTCTACTGATTGTTGGAGGAAATCTCTTTCAGCCTCATTTAACGGCCGGTACATGGATCCAAAATCAGAATGTTTGTTCGTTTTGGCTACATCAAATGTAATTCCCAGTTTATCGTTAAACAATTTTTGTGCGTTTGGAAAGATCCCGAATACACCGATGGAGCCTGTAATTGTTGTAGGATAAGCTAGAATTGTATCGGCAGGTGCAACAATGTAATAGCCCCCTGATGCTGCAACATTACCCATTGAGGCAATTAAAGGTTTGGATTGTTGTGCAAGATAAACCTCCCTCCATATGATTTCACTGGCCAGTGCATTTCCTCCTGGTGAATTGACACGCAGGACAATGGCTTTAATGGTAGTGTCTAACCTGGCTTTTCTGATGGTCCTGGAGAGTTTCGTCGCTCCAATAGAAGATTCTGTGCCTTCACCAAACCCAATTGTCCCGGAAGCATAAATCAATGCAATTTTGTTTTTCGGAAGGCCCTTGTATGCTCTTTTCTTAGGTGTCTTGGAATATTTTGTCATACTAATGAAACGAACCTTTTTATTCCCTTTAATCCCGGAGAGCTCTTTTAATTCGTCTAAAATTTCATCCCTGTATTTCAAACCGTCGATGAGGTTGTTATCCAATGCAGCTTGTGAATTATTAATGGTTAATAAATCAGCAAACTCATTTAACTTTTCAATGCTTATATTCCGTTCTTTTGATATCCCCGTTAACAAATGATCCCAAATGGCGCCAACATACGTAAGGATCTGCTCCCTGTTTTCCCTGCTCATTTTTTTTAGTATAAAGGGCTCAACTGCACTTTTAAATTTGCCATGGCGAATAATCTGAACTTCTACACCTAATTTCTCCAATGCACCTTTATAAAACATGATTTCGGATCGTAAACCGAAAAATTCCATCAAACTTTCCGGGTTCAAATAAACTTTATCCGAAACGCTTGCAAGGTAATAGGCTGATTGTAAAAGGATGCTTTCATTGTAACAGATAATAAATTTTCCCGATTCTTTGAAATGGATCAGGGCATTCCTGATCTCCTCAATGGTGGCTAATCCCGGAGAAAAAAGACCGGTTTCAATAAATATCCCTTTTATGTTATCATCTGTTTTCGCTTTGTCAATGTTTTCAAGTATGTCATTCAACCCCAAGCGCGGTGAAATGGTAAATGTTAAATAGTTAAAATTCTCCCAGGGATTGTTGGAAGTACGGTCGGGTATAGGTTTATCAATTTTAAAGGATAATACTGAATTGGATTGGACGGTTACCGGTTTATCTCCGGCCGAGATCATTGCTCCAATTATGCCCATAAATAAAATGAAAAGAATGACGGAAGTAATAAAGATCCCCACGATTGTGGCAAGTGTGTATTTAAGAAAATCTTTCATGCTGAATTCATTTAAAGGTTTGAACTGAAAGATACAAAGTTAGTATGTTGAGGATAAAAATGAACTAAAATGAGCTAAAATAAACTAAATGCCTAAAATGCACTAAAATGACTAAAATGAAAAGAAATTTAAAAAATAAATCTAAAAGAATTTGTAAAGGAACCGGAAAAAGAAACAAAATGTTAAAAGATGCCCGCCCGACCAAAGTCATTCGGGTAAGCCTTTGCCGCTATTCAAAAAATTGGTTTATCCTCGTGATATTTTAGACATTTCTAAATTTTAGGCATTTTTATTTTTAGGCACTTTAAACTTTAGACATTTTAGGCATTTCCAATTATTATTTATCTTTTTGTACTTTTGATACAGCCCCCTTAATAATAAGTCAGAGAAATCATAACGGCTTTAGCCGTTTTCTAAGCTAAAAATAAGGTACATGGTTGAAGTATATTTGCTTTTGGGAAGTAACTTGGGTGACCGGCAACGATTTCTTAATGAAGCTACACGGCTTTTGCAGGAACGGGCATGTACCATATTAAAACGTTCTTCAATTTACGAAACCGAACCATGGGGCCATACAAATAAGAACAACTTTCTAAACCAGGTATTGTTAGTTGAAACTTCGCTTAATCCATATGAATTATTAAAAGTAATAAAAGCGATTGAAACAAAACTTGGAAGAATAAGAAAAACTCAACGATATAGTCCACGCTGCATTGATATTGACATATTGTTTTATAATGAGGAGGTATATTTTTCAGATGATTTAGTAATTCCCCACCCCCTGTTACACGACCGGATGTTTACACTTGTTCCCCTGAATGAAATTGCTCCGGATTATTTGCATCCAATCTTAAAAAAACCCGTTAAGGAGTTAGTGAATGATTGCGATGATAAACTCGCAGTAAGGAAAGTTAAAGGATCCCTTCATCGGCAAAACTGTAAAAAGAACTATCGGTAATGATCAGATGATCCAGAACTTGCATGTCCATAATATTGGCTGCATCTTGCAGCTTGGTGGTTATTTTTTTATCGGCCTCACTGGGTTGCAAATTCCCTGATGGGTGGTTGTGACACAAAATAATGGATGAGGCCAGTTTTTCAATTGCATTTTTAAGGATCATCCTGACGTCGATAACAGTACCCGAGATTCCTCCCTGGCTGATCTTGAATTTTTCAATAATCTTATTTGAACGGTTCAGCAACAAAATCCAAAATTCTTCATAGGGAAGGTCAGCAAGAACAGGTTGAAAAAACTCAAAAACATCTTTGCTTCCTGAAATTTTCTTTTTCTCCATAATATCGGCAAGTTTTCTTCTTCTACCTAATTCCAGTGCGGCAATAATAGTAATTGCTTTAGCTTCGCCAATCCCTTTTGATGTCATGAGATCTTCTACGGAAAGTTTTCCGAGTTCATTTAGGTTGTTTTTTACAGCTTTGAGAATTTTTTTTGCCAGTTCAACAGCCGATTCGTTTTTGATTCCTGAGCCGATAAGAATGGCTATTAACTCAGCATCGGTAAGGCTGCTTAAGCCTTTAGAAAGTAGTTTTTCCCTCGGACGGTCTTCAAGTGCCCAATCTTTTATGGTGAGATTTTTATATTCTGCCATGTGGTAAAGCTCAGATTGATTATCTTTTTTATTTTCAATTTTTAAATTTAGGAATTATTCTGCAAAAATTTCAGGCTTCTTTATGTGGTTAAATATAAACGAGAATATTTTACAAATTCTGCCAGGTCCTTCTGCCATAGGCATCCCTTTTCCCGGAGGTGCCAAAGGCATGCCTATAGCAGATTCCTTTGGGAGGGAGGACGCTGGCAAGTCATGGCAATATGCTAATTTTATTCCTTATATCCGGAAGTTTTTATTTTAAAAAACCCCGACAGGGTTCAGAACCCTGTCGGGGTTAATAATACAAACAAAAAACCGGTCCAACTACCATCGCTCAAAAAGGAGCAATAGCTATATAGACCGGAACAAGTAAAAGATCAATTTTCAATCCGATGTTAACATTGGCGCTGACTGGCCATTCAAGTGTGACAGATTCATTCCTTGCACCCGAAAGCGACACTATCGGGGTTAAGCATGTTATTGGAAAAGTATCTATTGGTTAGAAAAATCCTAACGAAATTTAAATAAAAAGACCCTTAGGGTTTTTGTGCCGGAGGCATTCCTTTGGAAAAAACCCTAAGGGTCTGTATGCTCAGGGCCTGCCCGGCTTGCTTGACGGATCGGGCTAAGAGTAATTTAAATAAACACTGTTGGGATAGATAGGATATTAACCCTTTCAGGGAGTTAAGAAACCATAAGTGGTTGAAATTCAAATTTCAGATTATCAAGGTCATGGTGAGTCCTTCGTTACACTCAGGACAGACTCTGTCGAACCATGATTGGTTCAGCCTTTGACAGAGCTCAATCTGACCATCAATTTTTACAAAATTCAACCGCACAACGGGTTATAAACTAATTTTTCGTACAATTTTCTCAATAAACCAGGTTTTTCTTATTGGGCAGAATCTTCTTCTAAAGCCTTTAATGAGTCAATAAGCATAGAATCTTTTTCTTCTTTAAGCAATGAGTTAATTCCTGCCTCCTTAATCTCAGTTGTGTCTAATTTGGTAGAGACTTCTTCTAAAGATTTCATAGCTTTCTTAACAATTTCCTTACTTCAGTAAAGGATTCAACACTATATTTAGCTTGAGTATTTACTAATCCAACTTTAATGGTAAATGCTCTCTCAGGCAATTCTTCAAACAGGTTCTCATCCGTATAGTCATCACCAATACCTAGAATAAAATCATACTCGGAATCACCGATTTTGTTAACTGCAGCACGTCCTTTGTTAATCCCACTGTTTTTTATTTCTATAACTTTTTTTCCTTCAAGAATTTCCAAATTATAATTGGCTATCAGGCTGGTAAGTTCATCTTTCAGCTCGATCGCTCTAAGGTTTCCTAACTCTGGATCAGCTTTCCGATGGTGCCAGACCAGGGAATAGTTTTTTTCTTCAATGAATGTGCCAGGTGTGCGGTCCACATAAAATTCCAGGATTGGATGGATTAATTTTTTCCACTCATTATTCACTTGCTCTGTTTGTACCCAGTCACACTCCGGCTCTTTAGTCCACATTCCATGTTCCACTATTAGGGTGTAATTTTTATCTCCAAACCAGGAAGCAAAAGTTACCTTATCTCTCCCGCTAATGAGCACAACTTTATTCTTACTATCAGCTGAAAGTTTGTCCAGAATTCCGTATAATTCTTCATCAGGCACTGCACTTTCCGGAATTATCCGGAAGCCAACCAATGTACCATCATAATCTAAAAATAAAATTCTTGAAGCAGCTTTTTTATAATCGTTAATGATTTTTTCCTCAATTGCGTCAGTAATCTTCTTTGCGTAATATTTTTCCCGAAGCTTTCCTACACCTTCTAAGCTGTTAAGGTAATCTTTTGCCCATTTTTCTATATTATACCGTTTCAAACGATTCTGAAGTACTGTATTTCTTTCAATTTGTTCATTTTCTGGCATTAGCAATGCCTCCTTTATGGCATCGGCAATTTCCTCAGTATTATGAGGATTTATTATCAGCGCTTCACTCATTTCTTTTGCTGCCCCAGCCATTTCGCTTAGAATCAGGACTCCCTTCAGATCAGTTTTTGACGCGATGAATTCTTTGGCCACTAGGTTCATTCCATCCCTGATTGGTGTAATCAGAGCTATTTCTGAAGCAATGTACAACTCGATTAAACTTTCAAAAGGCAAGGATCTGTAAAAATACCAAATTGGCGTCCAGTTAATAGTAGCGTATTTACCGTTTATTTTACCTACTAATTCATCAATTTCGCTTTTCATTAACTGATATTCCTCAATGTTACTCCTTGTTGGATTGGCCAGCATTATCATTGTAACTTTCTCTTTGAATTCGGGGTATTTATTCAGGAAATATTCAAATGCATAAAGTCTGTTTGGAATGCCTTTGGAATAATCAAGACGGTCAATGGATAAAATTAATTTTCTATCTGGGGATATTTGAAATATTTTATCGAGCTCTTTCTGAAAATCGGATTTTTCTTCTTCGGGTTTTTGATTAATTTCTAATGATGCGTTATGGAATTTATCATAATCAATTCCCATGGGGAAAGTATCTACTTTGGTTATACGCTTGTACAGATTAATTTGGTTGAAAACGATTTCGTGCCCTATCAGTCTTCTGACACAACTGAGAAAGTGGCTTTCATAATCGTAAGTATGAAAACCGATCAGATCGGCTCCAAGCATTCCTTCAATAATTTCATTTCTCCAGGGCAGGATCCTGAAAACTTCAGAAGAAGGAAATGGAATATGAAGAAAAAATCCAATTGAAATCTCCGGATATTTTTCCCTGATTAATTTGGGTAATAGTAACAAATGATAATCATGAATCCAAATAGCATCCCCTTCCTTAATATTATCGGAAATCACATCAGCAAAGTTCTGATTGACCTTTTTATAGGATTCCCAGAATGTCTTATTGTATTCTGTATATTGGGTAAAATAATGAAACAAAGGCCATATAGTCCTGTTGCTAAAGCCATAGTAATATAAATCAATATCTTTCTTATCTAAGTATACAGGTATACATTTTTCATTTTTCAATTTATCATTGATTTCTTCTCTTATAGATTCATAAATTTTTTTATTCTCGATTCCGGGCCAACCGATCCATAAACTGTCAAACGATTTATATATTGTTTTCATTCCGGTAGCTAATCCGCCGATACTGGTTTGTAGATGTACTGAATTATTTTTAATTTTTATCCCTACAGGAAGTCTATTAGAGACAATTATTATTCTTTCCATAGCTTTATAGAATTATTTCTACAGAAACAATTTACAACTTTTTTATTAAATCTAAAAATTTTATGTAAACTTACGTTTCAGATACTTTAAGATTTCAATGCATTATGGATAATTTAAACTATGGAGTTATAGGTAATTGTAAAACTGCAGCACTAATTTCCGAAACAGGATCAATTGAATGGTGTTGCATGCCAAATTTTAATTCATCTTCGGTTTTTGCTAAAATCCTCGATAAAGATATTGGCGGAAGTTTAGAATTTAATGTTGATGAACAATATAAAATTGAGCAAAGTTATATTCGTAAAACCAATATACTTGTTACAAAATTTAAAAAGAGAGATGACATATTTGAGGTAATCGATTTTATGCCGAGATATTTATACGACCAAAAGAATTATTATGCTCCACCTGATATTATCAGATATATTAAATATATTTCCGGGAAGCCGGCTTTCAGGATCAAATATGATCCCAAACTGGAATTTGCTAAGAATCCAACAAAGACAATTATTCAGAAAAACAATATAAAAAGCTTTACTACGAAAGGAACGTACGATTCTTTATATCTCTATACAAGTCTGGATAAAGAAAAAATTGTCAACGAACAAATTATTGAACTTGATGGGGATGCTTTTTTCCTTATAAGCTATAACCAGAAAATCCTGAAACAAACAGTTGAAAGAGCTTATTTGTTGTTACAAAGGTCGAAAGTATACTGGTTGAATTGGTCGGAAAGAACAAAAACATTTTCCAAATACAATGATGAAATAATCAGAAGTGCTCTGGTATTAAAGTTACTTAATTATGATAAATCTGGTGCAGTACTTGCTGCAGTGACCACATCATTACCTGAGACTCTTGGTGAAATAAGGAATTGGGATTACCGGTTTTGTTGGTTAAGAGATGCTTCAATGGTAATAAAGGTAATGACTAATCTTGGACATAATAATGTAGCAAAAAGGTACTTGGACTTTGTTATAAACATTATACCTGACAAAGATGAAAAAATTCAAATCGTTTATGGGATCAATGGTGAAAAAAAACTAACAGAGCAAATATTAGGTCATTTGCAGGGTTATGAAGGATCAGAGCCCGTAAGACAAGGTAATGATGCCTATCGTCAAAAACAAAATGATATTTTCGGAGTACTGATGGATGTTATATATCAGCAGTTCAAAATTTTCGATGTATCGCTTGAAAGCAGTGAAGCATTATGGACCATTACCCGAAGTATTGTAAAAACTGTCAAAAAGAATTGGAGAAAACCTGACCGGGGCATATGGGAAATAAGAACCGAACCAAAGCATTTCACATTTTCAAAGGTTTTATGTTGGGTGGCGATTGACCGGGCAATAAAGGTTGCAGAACTCATTAATCGAACTGATTATATAAAGGAGTGGTCGAAACTTAGGGACAAAATCAAAGATGATATTAAAAAAAATGCATGGAATGAAGATTTAAAAGCATATACTCAATTTTATGGTTCTAATGATCTGGATGCCGCTATTTTATTAATTGAACCCTATGGATTTTTAGATGCGAAAGACCCAAGATATATCAGCACGGTCAAATCAATTCAGAAAAATTTAAGTCACCAAGGACTTATGTTCAGATACCAAACCATGGATGATTTTGGATTCCCATCTTCTTACTTTACTGTTTGTACATTCTGGTTAATAAATAGCCTTTATAAAATAGGAGAGAAAGAAGAGGCAGAAAAACTTTTTAATCAGGTATTAAAATATAGCAATCATGTGGGATTGTTCAGCGAGGATCTTGATTTTGAAACCCAAAGGTTAATTGGTAATTTCCCGCAGGCATATTCACATCTGGCATTGATTGAAACTGCAATAAATCTTGGTGAAGGAAGTGTGATTAATGATGAAAAAATATTAGAAGTTATTCATTAATCTTAAAAAAATTATGATAACGTATTAATGTGCCTGGTGAGTTTTGATTTTAGATTTGCCGCTTTATTGGTATGAATTATGTTTCTTTTTGCAAGCTTGTCAAGCATGGAAACGACTTTGGGAAGCAATTTTTCAGCCTCCTTTGTGGTTTCAGTATCACGTAATTTTTTTATGGCATTACGAGCGGTTTTGGCGTAATACTTGTTACGTACCCTTCTCTTCTCGTTTTGCCTGATCCTTTTTATTGCTGATTGATGGGTTGCCATATTGTGTTGTTAATTATTTAAGCGGGTGCAAATATAATTAAAAATTTATAACAAAACGTAAGGGTAGTAAATAAAAAAAGCGACTGTTGATGGGGACATATACCCTCGTCGAGACGCTAAACGACTCTTTCCAGACGCTGATACAAACGTAAGTGAAAAAAATTAATATAAAATACCAGGTAATTTGGGATTCATAATTCAAATAATTGTATCAATTTGGAATTAATTTCGTAAATCAATGAATCACTGGCTTCACCGAGCTTTCTCTTTATTAGTGATTTTGGTATTGTAACTAATCTATGCAGTCGAATTATTGAATCAACAACTAAGCCTGTTCCTGAACATATTTTATCAGATTTTATAATTATTATGTCCGAATCATTAATCTCATCAGGTATTTTACTTGATATGAAAGCGATAACAACATGATTATATTTTCCAATTGTAGATGTCAAACAAATCGCAGGTCGAACTTTAGTCAAGGAAAAGTCATCGAAAGGAAAAGGAACCAGAACAATTTTATTCTTAATCATTTATCGCTTCTCCGTCATCTATTGAATAAATATCCTCTTCTGGTTCTTTTAAAAAATCAAATGAAGGATTATTGGAAATCGACTGCATCCAAAGTTTTTCTTCTTCTGATTCATTATCCTCAATTAGTAAAATTATAACACGAACTTTACTATTCTTTTTATTTAGAGGGTAATTTATCCTAAGATGACCATGTTTATCTGTTTTCGAATTAATCTCAATTGCTTTCATATTTCTTTGTTTTCTACAAATTTAATCAAAATAAAATTTGTAGAAAATTCAACCCCCATGTTAGCGAATGGTTAATCATAAAGCAGCATGTAAAATGAAATTATTAGGCACTTCCTGCGATAAAAATTAGACTAAAAATTTTTCTTCAATTCCATAAAGTTCAACTCCTCTTTCTGCTGCTTTTTCGTAGGAATCATAGGAATCAACGACTTTTTCGTCATAGACCAAAACGAACTTATTGGGATACAGGTTTAACAATGAATCCCAATTCTTCTGTACATACTTGAAATTTTTTTCCAAATTAGCTTTTGTCATAATGTTAGTAAGTTTAATATGGATTACCAAGTTAACTAAATTTAATAAAAATTTTAATCATTTGCAATAGATCGACAACTATGTCCAATAACGGTTTTATTGCAAGAACATTCGTGTCAACCGACAAGGATGGTAGAGATGGGAATCCATCACCTCTAAACTACACTTCCTCCTCTATTTGTGCCACATTGAATGAATGAAAACTAATACCATCCGTAAGTTTGCTTAGTACTCAGGTATTAATTTGGAGGAGGTGAAAAGGTGCATTACTAATGAATCAAACCTTAATAATTTCTGTTTTTAAGGCATGGGAGGTGTATTTCTGTTCTTTTAAGGTTAAAATCAAGCTAAATATTAAATAGAAGCTATTTTAATGTTTGATATATGGTTAAGAATTACTTTTAAGGTCAGAATTTTGTCAAACATTATTTATTTAGATATTTAATGTTTATTGGATAA